>DASYDA010000243.1:0-2334 GCA_036499865.1 Dongiaceae bacterium
TCCGCTGCGCCGTCGAGTCGACGGATTCGAAAGGAAGATGCCGCCCATAGAAACGGCTGGCAAGCGCCGTCACGCGATCCGGATCGCCGGTGGTGAGGCAGCGCGGCTCGACGTGATGCCGGGCGAAGTCCTTCATCTCGGGATGGCGGAAGAGATAGGCGACCATCGAGGCGACGACCCGTGCCGGCTGGCTCAGCAGCCGCGTCTCCGGCGGCAAGGCGGCGCGGAACAGGGGCTCGATCAGCGGGAAATGCGTGCAGCCGAGGACGGCATTGTCCGGTGCTTTTCCATCGAGCTGGCGCAGCAATGCCGCGACATGGCGCTCCACCACCGGGCGCAGTTCCGTTTCCTGGGCGCCGGCTTCGATCATGCCGGCGAGTTCCGGGCAGGCCTGCTGCGCGACTTGCGTTCTGGGTGCGCGAAGCCGGATTTCATCCACATAGAAACCGCTGGCGACCGTCGCTGGCGTGGCGAAGATCGCCACGGTTTCGATGGGGCGTTTCTCTTCATCGGGCCCGGCCTTGGAGTGCCAGGGATTGCGCGCAATCTCTTCCACCATCGGCGCGATGATGCCGAGGATGCGCCGGTTCGGATGATGTGCCGGAAGCCAGACCTGTTGCAACGGACGCAGGGCCGTGGCCGTGGCGCTGTTGCAGGCGAGGATGACGAGGCGCGCGCCGAGATCGAAGAGGCGCGCCACCCCGGCTTCGGTGAGCGCGTGGATTTCCTCCGCCGGTTTCCGGCCATAAGGCGCGTTGCCGTTATCGCCGAGATAGAGGAACGATTGGAAGGGTAGCCGGGCATGCAGCGCGCTCAAAATCGTGAGGCCGCCATAGCCGCTGTCGAACAGGCCGATCATCTGTGTTTCAATTTCCGAGTGGCATGAAATAGGGCGGTTCGCGTGTGGCGAAAGTCGATGCCGGTGTTGATCACGATATCGGCGCGTTTCCGCTTTTCGACGTCAGGCATCTGCTTCGCTTTGATCTCCGCGAGCCGTTGCGGGCTCATCCCCGAACGTCTCAATACCCGTTGATCTTGGAGAAATTGAGGCGCGGTCAAGACGATCACGAGGTCGCAGCGCTTTTCGCCGCCGGTTTCATAGAGCAGGGGAATATCCAGCACCGCGATCGGCAATCGCCGCGACCGGCAGCGTTCCAGGAAGCGCCGCTCCGCGCGCCGCACCATGGGATGCAGAATCGCTTCGAGGCGCTTCATCTCGGCGCCCCGTCCAAAGACGCGGGCGCCCAGCAACCGGCGATCGACCGCGCCGTCGCACACCACGCCGGGAAAGGCCGCTTCGACCGCCGCGACCGCCGCGCCGCCTTTCGCCATCAGGCGATGCACCGTGCGATCGGCGTCATGGACCGGCAATCCCATGCATTTGAGAAACGCCGCCGCCGTCGATTTTCCCATGCCGACCGAACCGGTCAGCCCGATGACGATCACGGAATATCCTTCAGCACGAAATCGCGGAGCTCCGGGGTCACCTGGGGTTCGACGCCGAACCAGGCGAAGAAGCCCGGCCGGGCCTGGTGCAGCAGCATACCGAGACCGTCGACGGTCGCATTGCCGCGCGCTCGGGCCGCCGCCAGGAGAGGCGTCTCGATCGGCACATAGACGATGTCATAGACGACGGCGGAAGCGGCAAGGGGCGCCAGGTCAAGCTCCAGCGGCGGCTGCCCGGCCTGGCCGAGCTGGGTGGAGTTCACCACCAGGCCGGCACCTTCGAGTGCCGTTTCCCGCTTGTGCCAGACCGCGATCTCAAGACGACCCGTGGCATCGCCGGCCAAGGCATCGCCGAGGGTCTCCAGCAGCTCCTCGGCACGGCGCTGGGTGCGGTTGGTCAGCAGCACCTTAGGCACGCCGGCCTCCAGCAAGGCGACCACGATCGCGCGCGCAGCGCCGCCGGCGCCCAGGACCAGCGCATGGCCGGATTCCGGCTTCCAGCCGGGTTGGCTCGCCTGGAGATGGGCCAGGAAACCGAAGCCATCGGTATTGTCGCCGAAAATGGAGCCGTCCTCCCGGACCAACAGCGTGTTGACCGCGCCGATCCGCTGCGCCTGCCGACTCACCTCATCCACCAGCCCCAAAGCCTGCTCCTTATGGGGGAGGGTGACATTGCCACCCCGGAAGCCGAGGCTGGGCAAGGCCCGGATCGCCCGTGGCAGATCGCGGGGATGGGTGGCGAAAGGCATATAGGCGCCATCGATCCGATACTGCGCCAGCCAGAAGCCGTGCAAACGCGGCGAACGGGAATGGCCGACCGGCCAGCCGAACACACCGGCCAGCTTGGAATGGCCGGTCAAGGTCTGCAGCTGGACGAGCGGCAAATCG
>DASYDA010000244.1:0-3832 GCA_036499865.1 Dongiaceae bacterium
TTAATCCCAAGGCCGGTTTTGTTTTCGTCGATTTCTCCACCGGCGACTTGCTGCAATTGACCGGCGATGCGGAAGTCATCCTGGATTCCCCGGAAATCGCCGCCTTCCAAGGTGCGGAACGCCTGTGGCGCTTCAAGCCGCGCGGCATCGTCTATCGTGCCGACGCCTTGCCGCTGCGCTGGTCGTTCCGGCAGGAGGGCTGGTCGCCCAATTCGTTGCTGACCGGAAGCTGGGAAGCGGCGGCGGGGCGGTTGCGGGCGGCCGCTCTTGCCGATGCCTGGCGGCCGTTCCGGGTTTCCAAGATCGTCGGTGAGAGCGCCACGATCCGCTCCTTCCATCTCGAACCCGCGGACGGCAAGGGCCTTGTGCCGCATGCCGCCGGGCAGCACCTGCCGATCCGCGTGACGCTCCCCGGTAGCGATGCTCCGGCGATCCGTACCTTCACGCTCTCCGTGGCGCCCTCCGACGGCATCTACCGCATCAGTGTGAAGCGGGATGGGCCGATCTCGCGGCATCTGCACGAGGCGATCCATGTCGGTGACATCATCGAAGCCCATGCCCCCGATGGTGGTTTCACCATCGATGCGCTTGAGCCGCGTCCTGCCGTTTTGCTGGCGGCGGGCGTGGGCATCACGCCCATGCTGGCCATGCTTCGGCACATCGTCTATGAGGGCTTGCGCAAGCGCCGGCTACGCCCGACTTTCCTTTTCTATTCGGCGCGATCGAAGGCCGATCGTGCCTTCGATCGCGAAATCGAGAAGCTGGTCCAGGCCGGTCAAGGTTCGGTGGGGCTGGTCCGTGTGCTCAGTGATCCGCAGGATGCCGTGCCGAAGCAGGATTACGACCTCGCCGGCCATATCGATATCGCGCTGCTGAAGGCGGCGTTGCCTTTCAACGACTATGACTTTTATCTCTGCGGCCCGGCGGCTTTCATGCAGAGTCTCTATGACGGATTGCGCGACCTCAACATCTCCGACGCGCGCATCCACGCCGAAGCCTTCGGTCTGGCTTGGCTGCAGCGCCGGCCGGATGCGAATGCCTCGGCGGTGCCGTCGAAAGCGCGGGCGCAGAAGCCCGTTGACGTCATTTTCATGAAATCCGCCAAAGAGGCGCGCTGGACGCCGGAATCCGGCTCGTTGCTGGAACTTGCGGAGGCGCGCGGTCTGGCGCCGGAATTCAGTTGCCGCAAGGGTGAATGCGGAACCTGCCGCACGCGAATCTTGAGTGGCGCCGTTGCTTATACAACCACGCCCACGGCGCCGGTCGCCGAGGACGAAGCGTTGATCTGCTGCTCGGTTCCGGCCGCGTCGAAAGACGGCGGTAGTGACCGCGTGCAGCTTGATCTGTAAACTGAGAGCGATCTTTCGAGATTCCGACAAGGAGGTCACCCACATGTCACGTCCACCCCTGCCGCCCTTCACAAAGGAAACCGCGATAGAGAAAGTCCGTCTCGCGGAAGACGGCTGGAACAGCCGCGATCCGGCCAAGGTCGCGCTCGCTTATACGCCGGACAGCAAGTGGCGGAACCGCGCCGAGTTCTTCACCGGGCGTGCCGCCATCGAGGCCTTCCTCACCCGCAAATGGACGCGCGAACTCGACTATCGCCTGATCAAGGAGCTCTGGACCTTCGGCGGCAACCGCATCGCCGTCCGTTTCGCCTATGAATTCCATGACGACAGCGGCACCTGGTTCCGCGCCTATGGCAACGAGAACTGGGAGTTCGAGGAAGACGGGCTGATGCGTCATCGCATCGCCAGCATCAACGAACACGCGATCGCCGAAAAGGACCGCAAATACCACTGGCCGCTCGGCCGCCGCCCGGACGATCATCCGGGGTTGAGCGATCTGGGCTTCTAGGATTGACGGTTGGCCCTAGTTAACGCCGCGCGGCTGGCGGAGATGGACGATGCCCTTCTGCTCGACGAATTTGGTCGTCGCCTTCCAGAGATGATCGCCATAGCTGGTCGGCTGAAAATCCCCGCCGATGCCGGATCCAAGGGGTGTGATCACGGCATCGATCGCGGGTTCATAGAAGAAGGGGATGGAGAACCGTTCCTCTCCGGATCCGACCACCCGGTGCCGCGTCGCGCGGACGCGGCCGCCGGTCCAGCGCTCCAGCAATTTACCGAAATTGACCACCAGTGCGCCTTCAGCCGGCGGCACATCGATCCAGTCGCCTGAACGATCCTGCGCCTGCAGGCCGGCGACACCGTCTTGGGCCAACAGCGTCATCAGCCCGGAATCCACATGCGGCGCACCGAGCATATAGCCCGATCCGACCCGCAAGGCCGCATCGAGGCTTTCGAGATCGCGCACCGGATAGCGGATCAGCCGCAGCGTCGATATGCCGTTCTCAAAAGCGGGGTCGAAGATGGTTTCGGCAAATCCGAGGCCGCGCGCGATCGCATGCATGAGCGCCGCGCCGGTCGCCGTCATGGCATGGTAATAGGCAATGGCGGCGTCGCGCCAACCGGGCAGGTCCTGTTCCGATGGCAGAGGCGTCGGTTCGGTCAGCGGATCGGAGGGATCGTGGATCACCACGCGCACCAGATCGGGCCCGAGATCAGTGCCCTCCTTGTAGGTCTGATGCCCCTGCTGCAGGGGAAACCAGCCGCGATAGACATTCGCATTGCCCGGCACGAAGGTTCGGCGGCTCATTGCCAGCTTCTGCGTGTCCGACAGGGAGAAGATGGAGAGCAGCTTCCTGCGCATCGCCGGGGAGAGTGCGTCGCCGGGCAAGCCCGCGACCGCCAGGAAACCGGTGTCACCGGCGGCGCTCATGATGGCGGTATCGACGGCATTCCTGGCTCGGCTTGAACCCGCAAACAGTGGCGAAACATCGATCGTCGGAATCATGGCGCCGATCGCCATCTAAAGCGTCCCGTCCATCGCGTTGAGCTTGGCGACGCGGCGGCGGAAATCCTCATCCGTCGAGAATTGTGCCGCGAGATAGGCGCTGACCAGGTCCTTGGCCAACCATACGCCGACGATCTGTGCGCCGATGCACATTACATTGACGTCGTCATGCTCCACGCTCTGATGCGCGGAATGCACGTCATGGCAGACGGCGGCGCGGATGCCGCGCATCTTGTTGGCGGCGATCGATGCGCCGACTCCCGTGCCGCAGACCATGATCCCGCGCGCGCAGGCGCCGGACGTCACTTTCTCGGCGAGGGCACGGGCGATATCCGGGAAATCCACCGGCTTCTCATCGAACGAACCGACATCGAAGACCGTATGTCCCAGCGATTGGATGTGTTCGATGACTGCTTTCTTGAGCGGCCAGCCGGCATGATCGGAGCCGATAACCAGATGCATGGTCTTCCTCATGAACTAAGAGGGGAGCGGGAGACCGGTGGGTCGCCTCGTCACCCGATAGAGTATCGCGGCGAAGCTCAGCATCACCAGCGTGAAAAGGAAGACCACGGCCGCGGCGGCATAGACCGCGGGCGAGGGGCCGTATTGCAGGCTGCCGTAGAGATAGACCGGAAAGGTGTTGATCTGCGGTGTCGTCAGAAATGCCGAGACGACCAGGTTGTCGAAGGAAAACGTATAGGCCATCACGCCGCCCACCGCGACCGCCGGGAGCACTTGGGGAAGCACCACCAGCCACAAGGTCGCCGCATTCGTGCTGCCGAGATCGGCGGCTGCCTCCTCCACGCTGCGGTCCAGCGTCAGCATCCTGGCCATGACGACCAAAGCGACCACCGCGATGGCCATGGGCGTGATGCCGGCAACCAGGGTGCCGAGGCCGAAGGGAATGCCCGTCACCGCATAGAACAGCAGCAGGGAAACGCCGATCACCGATTCCGGCACGATCAGCAGCATATAA
>DASYDA010000245.1:0-1968 GCA_036499865.1 Dongiaceae bacterium
GGGTCGAATTTGATGCCGGTGAAGCCCATGGCGACATATTCCGCCGCGCGCGTGGCCGAGGCATCGGGATCGTTGTAGAAATCGCCCGGCACCTGCTTGTCGTCGGGATAGAGATAGGTGTAGGAGCGCAACCGCTCATGCACCTTGCCGCCGAGCAAGGCATGGACCGGCTTGTTCGCGGCCTTGCCGACGATGTCCCAGAGCGCCATCTCGATGGCACTCAAGACGCCCATCAGCGAGACGTCGGGGCGCTGGGAATAGCCGCGGGAATAGGTCTCGCGCCAGATCCGCTCGATATCGGTCGCTTCGCGGCCCAGGACGTGGCGTTCGAACACGTCGCGGATCATGGCCTCGACCACTTTCGGCGCGAAGGTCGCGGCATAGGCCTCGCCGACACCCTCGATCCCGTCATCGGTGATCAGCTTCAGAAACACGAAATAGCGCCCGCCATAGCCCGGCGGCGGATTGCCGACGACGAAGGTCTTCAGGTCCTTGATTTTCATGCTGTGCTTCCCTGCATCGCGTTAGAAGTGTGAACTTATACCGAGCGACCCCTCACCCCAACCCTCTCCCTCAAGGGGAGAGGGAGTTGACCGAGCGGTTGCAACAGCGTCCCCTCTCCCCTTGAGGGAGAGGGACAGGGTGAGGGGTCGAAGACTTTCAACGCTATATTTTCTCATCTTCCACGATCATGTCGCCCATTTTGCGGGCGGTCATGATGGTGGCGGCGTTGGTGTTGCCGGAGGTGACGGTGGGGAAGATCGAGGCATCCACCACGCGCAAATTCTCCACGCCGAACACCCGGCCGCGATTGTCCACCACGGCATCGGCAGGCGAAGCGCCCATGCGGCAGGTCGAGGTCGGGTGGAAGACCGTGCTGCCGCGGGCGCGGAAATCGGCCAGGATCTCGGCATCGTTCATTTTGCCGAGGATCGGCGGGATCACTTCCTTGATCATCGCCTTGATGGCCGGCGTCGCTTCCAGGCGCTGGATCAGCCGGCCGCCGGCGATCACCTCGGCCAAGTCCTGCTCGGTCGAGAGATAATTGGGCTCGATCCTGGGCGGCGTGTCGGGATCGGTATCGCGGATCTCGATCCGGCCGCGGCTGGTCGGCCGGCAAGGCTGGAAGGAGAGGATGAAGCCTGAGAAGGGATCGGGATCGATGCGCCTGACCTCGCCCGGTTTTGGCGAGGGATAGGTGATCGGGTTGAAATAGAGCTGCATGTCGACGCGTTCGGCGGCCGGCGAGGAACGCACGAAGCCGCCGCATTGATTGACGCTGAGGCTGAGGGTGCCGCGGCGCGTCAGCACATATTGCAGCGCCACCTTGAACTGGCCCCAGAGCGAGTTCAGCTCGTCGTTCAGCGTCGGCACGGTCGATTTGTAGTAATAGGTGGCGGCGAGGTGGTCCTGCAGGTTGGCGCCGACATTGGCGTTGTCCGTGACGACGCCGATGCCGTTCTTCTGCAGGAGGGCGCCGGGGCCGATACCGGAAAGCTGCAGCAGCAGCGGCGAATTGACCGCGCCGCCGCAGAGGATCACCGCCGCGCGCGCCTTCGCCTGGCGAATCTGGCCGTATTGCCGGTATTCGATGCCCGTCGCCCGCTTGCCCTCGAAGAGGATGCGCAGCGCCAGAGTATCCGTTTCCAGCTTCACGGTGCCGCGCTTCAAGGCGGGGCGCAGGAAGGCATCCGCGGCCGACCAGCGGAAGCCTTTCCGCGTGGTGATCTGGTAGAGGCCGGCGCCTTCCGGCTGCGCCACCATGTCCTCGGTGACGGGAAGCTGCAGTTCGCGGATCGCCTGGAAATAGCGTTCTTTCAGGGGATGCGCGTCGTCGTCGATGCGGGAAACCGAGAGCGGGCCGTTGCCGATCGGCGCGCCGTCCGGGCCGATCCGCCGC
This sequence comes from Dongiaceae bacterium, assembly GCA_036499865.1. Lineage (GTDB taxonomy): Bacteria > Pseudomonadota > Alphaproteobacteria > Dongiales > Dongiaceae > Dongia. The sequence continues at coordinate 1,901 of DASYDA010000245.1, forward strand.
TCGGTCGCCTCGAAGACCGGGCGCACGTCGTCCCAGCCCCAACCGGCCGCACCCATGGCCTTCCAGTC
>DASYDA010000246.1:0-5755 GCA_036499865.1 Dongiaceae bacterium
ATATCGGCATGATCGGCATCTCCTGGGGTGGCTTCAACGGGTTGCAGGTCGCCGCCCGCCGGCCGAAGGAGCTGAAGGCGGTGATCTCGCTCTGCTCCACCGATGACCGCTATGCCGACGACATCCATTTCATGGGTGGCAAGCTGTTGAACGACAATCTCCATTGGGCCTCGGTGATGTTCGCCTATATGGCGCGAACGCCGGACAAGGCGTTGCTGGGCGATGCCTGGAAGGAGATCTGGCTCAACCGCCTGAAGAATGAGCCTTTGCTGGTGGCGAACTGGCTGAAGCACCAGCGGCGCGATGCCTTCTGGAAGCACGGCTCGATCAGCGAGGATTACGGCGCCATCACCTGCCCGGTCTATCTGGTGAGCGGCTGGGCGGACGGCTATTCCAACACCGTGCCGCGCATGCTCGCCAACTTGAAATGCCCCAAGAAGGGCCTGGTCGGTCCCTGGGCGCATAAGTATCCGCATTTCGGTAAGCCCGGTCCGCAGATCGGCTTCCTCCAGGAATCGTTGCGCTGGTGGGACAAGTGGCTGAAGGGCATCGAGACCGGCATCATGGACGAGCCGCAATATCGGGTCTGGATGCAGGAGCCGAAAGCTCCAAGCTCGTTTTTCACCGAGCGCGCCGGCCGCTGGGTTTCCGAACCGAGCTGGCCGAGCCCGAATATCAAGGCACAGATACTGGCCTTGGACGCCGACAACCGGCTCTCCGCCAAGCCCGCGCCGGAAACCACCGTCAAGACCTTGTCGCCGCAATCGCTCGGTGAGTGCTCGGGCATCTGGAGCGGTTCGGGCATCGATCCTGATCTTCCGACCGATCAGCGTCTCGACGATGGGCGCTCGATGATCTTCGACAGTGCGCCGCTGCCGGAGAAGCTGGAGATTCTGGGCGCACCGAAAGTGATGCTGGAATTCACCGTCGACCGGCCGACAGCTTTCGTCGCCGTGCGGCTCAACGAAGTACCGCCGGAAGGCTCTTCCGCGCGCATCACTTACGGCCTGCTGAACCTGAACCACCAGAACGGCTTTGAATCCCCTAAGGCTCTGGAGCCCGGCAAGCGCTATCGCGCCACGGTGCAGCTGAACGATGTCGCCCATAGCTTCGCCGCCGGCAATCGCATCCGGGTCGCGATCTCGACCGCTTACTGGAACATCGCCTGGCCGTCACCGGAAGCCGTGACGCTGACCGTCTTCACCGGTGCCAGCAAGCTCGAACTGCCGGCCCGCGCCCCGCGCGCCGAAGACGCCAAACTGCCGGCCTTCCCGGTCTCGGAAGGAGCGCGGCCGCTGGCCAAGACCTATCATCGTCCGGCGACGACCCGGCGCTGGGTCGAGCGCGACATCGGCTCCGGTTTGACGACCATCCATGTCGATGAGGATAACGGCCACTTCACCATCGACCATACGGGGCAGGAGACCGATTACGTCCATCGCGAAGCCTATCGGATCCAGGACGACGATCCGCTCTCGGCTGAGATCGAGATCAGCTTTTCGATCACCATCGGTCGCGGCGATTGGAAGACCCGCAGCGAGACCTGGACGGTGATGCGCTCCGACAAGACGCATTTCCATGTCGAGGCCACGCTGGAATCCTTCGAAGGCGAGAAGTCGGTCTTCTCGCGCAAATGGAAGGAGAGCGTTCCCCGGGACTTCAACTGAAGCTGGGGAACGACACAAGGGGATCAGCATATGACCGAGACCGCTTCACTCTGGCTTACCAATGGCCGCGTCTATGATGTCAATGTCGGTTCCTTCCAATCCGGGGACATCGAGGTTCGCAACGGGCGTATCGCCGAGATCGGCAAATATCCGGGCGGCAATGCCGCCCGGATCGATCTCAACGGCGCCTTTGTGTTGCCCGGTTTCATCGATTGTCATGTGCATCTCTGCGCCAAGACCGAGACCTCCGATCCCAGCGGTTTGTGGCACAACGCATTGCCCGGCGAGATCGCGCTCTATGCGGCGCGAAGCGCCAGGCGCCTGCTCATGTGCGGCATCACCACGGCGCGCGATGTGGGCGGCTGGGACTACCACGAGATCGCGGTTCGCGAGGCGATCGCTTCCGGAATGATCGAAGGGCCTCGGCTGTTCTGCTCCGGGCGCATCTTGAGCATCACCTCTTCGACGACGCCTTACTACCGCGGCATGTACGAAGAGGCCGATGGCGAGGCGGCGGTCCAGCAGGCGGCCCGCAAGCAGCTCGCGGCCGGCGCCGATTTTATCAAGCTTCTGGCCACGGGGGCGGTGACCTCGACCAAATATGAGAAGGCCGAGGCGATCCAATACCGGCTGGAAGAGATCGCCGCGGCGGTGAAGATCGCCACCGATAATTTGACCTATGTCGCGGCGCATGCCCATGCCGATATCGGCATCCGCAACGCGGTGGAAGCCGGCTGCCGCTCGATCGAGCATGGCAGCTTCGGCACCGAGGCGACTTATCGCGATATGGCGAAGCGCGAAGTCTGGCTGGTACCGACGCTCTGCACGACGCCGGCGATGTTCAAGGATCCGAAATTCGCCGCCAAGGTGCCGGAGCATATCCGGACGCGCTATCAGGAAGTTCACGCCACGCGCGTCAGCAACATGGCGCTGGCCCGAAAATGCGGCGTCAAGGTCGCGATGGGCACCGATGCCGGCACGCCGGGCAATCATTTCGGCCACAACATGCAAGAGGTCGAGGTCATGGTGAACGAGGCCGGCTTCAGCCCGGCCGAGGCGATTCGCGCCGCCACCATCGAAGCGGCCCGCATGTTGCGACAGGACTCGATGATCGGATCGCTGGAGGCGGGAAAATTCGCCGATCTCATCGCGGTAGCGGAGGATCCGCTCCAGAATCCTTCCGCGCTCGGCAATGTCGCCTTCGTGATGAAGGCGGGCAGGGTGCACAAGCGGGACGGAGTTCCCCTGCCATATCAATGAACCGTGCGTGAAATCCCGGTTCAGCGCATGAAGCACTTAACTTCTTGAAATCCAGGGCTTTCGACGGCGGGTATCGGTTCTGATCCGAGGGCCCGCCTGTCATCAGGCGCATATCGTCTTGTGACTTCTCCCGCCGGGAATGCTCCTACCCTCACCGTGGAAATTCGTACCTTCCGCGTTAATTCGATAGCCCGGTGCCTGGCAAATTCGCTATCGATATGCCGATGACGGCCGAGGAGGACGAGTGTGATTGATCGGAATGCGGGGAATGCGGGTGGCGTTCCCTTGTATGAAACCGTGCGTCAGCGGCTGCGGGCGGACCTCGATCGCGGCCGCTGGAAGCCTGGCGAGATGCTTCCGACCGAGGCCGAGATCAGCCGGCATTTCGGTGTCAGCGTCGGCACCGTGCGGCAGGCGGTGCTCTCGCTGGTTCGCATGGGCATGCTCACGCGCCGCCCGGGTAAAGGTACGTTCGTCGCACGCCTGGATTCATTGCACGGTTTTGCCCGTTTTTTCAGGTTCCACGATGCGCTTGGGGCGACCATCACGCCGAGCGTCAAGTTCATCGATACGATAGCCGTGAAAGACGTGCAGATCGCCACTCGGCTGGGCATTCCGGCACGGATGCCGTTGATTCGTGTGAGACGCATGCTGATCTGGAACGATGAGCCGGTCTGTCTCTATGTGTCCTATCTGGACAAGCGCCGGGTCAAGGGCATCGAAAAGCTCAATCTCGAGGACAAGCGCCTCTACGCGGCACTGGAAGAGGCCTATGGCGTCCATGTCGTTCGCGCCGAGGAGTTGCTTCGGGCCGGCCATGCCGCCAAGGACGAAGCCGAACTGCTCGGCGTCGAGGAAACCACGCCGGTCATGCTCCTGGAGCGCACGGCCTATCTGCATGAGGGCGCGGTGGTGGAGTGGCGGCGGACGATCGGCCGCAGCGACCGCTTCTACTACAAGATCGATCTCCCCTGACCGATTCCCCCTGACCGATTCCCCCAGGCCAACCCTCCGACATAAACATTTGACCTTCATATAAATATATATATGAATGATCTCAGGTTCATGAGCGCCGCAACAAAAAGACGGCTGTCGGGCCTATGAATTAAGGGGTTCCAGATTGCCATTGCGCCAGATTACGCGCGAACTCGCGGAATTCGTCGCCGGCGCCGGCTATGACGATTTGCCTCCAGACGCCCTGACTGCGGCACGACGCTCCCTCGTCAACTGGGTCGGTTGCACGATTGGCGGGGCGCGCCATGAAGCGGTGGACGCGACAGTGCGGGCGCTTCGTGCCTCGGGCGGCACGGGTGCGGTACCCGTCTTCGGGCGCGGGGAAACTTTCGACGCGCTCGGGGCTGCCCTGGTCAACGGAACAGGGTCGGCGGTGCTCGATTTTGATTCAACGCAACTGCGTAAGACCAATATCCATCCCAGCGGACCCGTGCTTCCAGCACTCTTTGCCTGGGCCGCGGCGCATGAGATCGATCGCCGGGAATTTACCAATGCCTTCGTCCTCGGTGTCGAAGTCTCCTGCCGCATTGCAAACTCGGTCTTCGGCCGCGCGAATTCGGGATGGCATGTCACCGGCGTCGCGGGCGGGATGGGGGCTGCGGTTGCCGTTGGCAAGGCGATGAGGCTCCCGCTCGAGAAGCTCATTTCAGCCATTGCTATTGCCGCCAATCAGGCCTGCGGACTTCGCGAAACCTACGGAACGATGTGCAAGGCGCTGACGCCTGGGCGCGCCGCGCAATCGGGCCTGCTTGCGGCCATGCTGGCGGCGGAGGGGTTCACCGGCCCGGCCGCGCCGCTGGAGGGCGGCAAGGGTTTCGTCCGCGTGTTCACCGGGGCGGATGCCAATTCCGAGATGACCGATGGCCTGGGAAATACCTACGAAATCACCTGGAACAACTTCAAACCCTATCCCTGCGCCATCGTCACGCATGCGACCATCGATGGCTGCATCCAGATCCGGCAGGCGCATGCGATCGATACCTCGGCGATCGCATCCATCGAGCTCGTGGTGCCGCCGATTGCGATCGATCTGGCGGGCAAGACGGAGCCCAAGACCGAGCTCGAATCCAAGTTCAGCCTCGGCCATTGCGCCGCGGTGGCGTTGCTGCATGGGCGGGTCCTCGTCGAGCACTTCGCGGAAGAGGCTTTTGCGGATCCCGCGGTCAAGCGGCTCGGGCAACTGACCCGCGCCACGGCCGATCCGGCTCTTCGGAAAACTGAGGCGCGCGTTCGGGTCACGCTGCAAAGCGGCGCTGCATACGATGCCTATGTCGAACATGCCCTCGGTTCGCTCGAGAAGCCGATGACGGATGCCGATGTTGCCGCGAAGTTCCGGGGCTTGTGCGAGCCGACCATTGGCGCCGAGCGGACCAGCCGGCTTCTCAGCCTATGCGAAGATCTACCTATGAACGTAAGAGATCTCGCGGCCGCATGATGACCATAGCCACACCAACACGGGAGAACTGATCATGCCCTTTTATACCCTTGAGGAGTTGAAGCAGGGGAGCCAGAAAGGCAACCCGGACGTCAAGGTTCGCTCCGCTGTCGGCGAGTTTATGAAATGCGCCGTGGTGACCAAGCCCGAGGGCAAGGGACCGGCGCTTCACGAGCATCCCAACGAAGAGCAATGGACGCTCATCCTAGAAGGCCAGATGCACTTCATCCTGGGCGATGAAGAACGCATCGTCGGCCCCGGAGACCTCGTCCATATCCCGCGTTACACCATGCATCGCAGCCGGCCGGTCAACGGCCCGGCCACCTTCTTCACCGTGAAGAGCCCGGCGGGCAATGGCGCGATGGACCAGGACTACAAC
>DASYDA010000247.1:0-5389 GCA_036499865.1 Dongiaceae bacterium
CCCTGGGCCTTCGGAGGAATGCCGGCGAGGAGGTGGTCGATCATAGGGCGGCGGCCTTAAGAGAAGGCGTGGATGCCCGGACCAAGTCCGGGCATGACGGAGCTTAGGAGGGCGCTATTGGAGTTGGTCATAGAGGTCGTCCCATTTCGGGTTCGCCACCTCGATCAATCTGACTTTGCGGGCTCGAGTCCACTTCTTGAGTACTTTTTCTCGAGTGATCGCGAGCGTGATGCTGTCATGTGGCTCGGCATAGACCAGACGCTTCAAGCCATAGCGTTTCGTGAAGCCAGCGACAACACCTGCCCGATGCTGCCATATGCGTTGCGGAAGATTGGACGTGACGCCGACATAAAGGGTTCCGTTGGCCCGATTGGTCATGATGTATATCCAGCCGGACACGATCTCTCCCCAAACCGTCATGCCCGAACTTGGTTCGGGCATCCACGCCTTTCTATCCCCGAGCCTTCAAGTTATTTACGTCAAAACCCTCCGGCAGCAAATCGCCGATGGTGAAGGTCTTGCGCACGCCGTCCGGGCCGCAGATATGGACCAGGGTGTCCGGCTTGGCGAATTCGGCGATGCGCTGGCGGCAGCCGCCGCAGGGGGTCACCAGTTTCTCGCCGGTGCCGATGACGGCGATCTCGCGGATATGCCCGGCGCCGCCGAGGGCCATGGCGGAGATCGCCGAGGTTTCGGCGCAGACGCCGTTGGGATAGGCGGCGTTCTCGACATTGCAGCCCGCATAGACCTTGCCGTCCTCGGCCAGGATCGCGGCGCCGACCTTGAAGTTCGAATAGGGCGCATGCGCATGTTCGCGCGCGGCCTTGGCGGCCTCGAAGAGCGGCGTCTTCATGCCGGGGTCTCCTCCATTAGCGTTCTTTCACATAGGGCCGGCCGATCGCTTTCGGCGGGGTCGCCTTGCCGATGAAGCCGGCGAGCAGGATCACGGTCAAGGCATAGGGCAGGGCCTGAATCAATTGCACGGGGAGCTCGCCGATGAAGGCGAGCTTCACACCCTGCAGGCGGCTGGAGCCGGCATCGAGGAAACCGAAGAGCAGGCAGGCGAGTAGGCTCGGCACCGGGCGCCATTTGCCGAAGATCATCGCGGCCAGGGCGATATAGCCGCGACCGGCGGTCATGTCGCGCAGGAAGCCGGCATTCTGCGCGATGGCGAGATAAGTGCCGGCGAAGCCGCAGAGCACGCCGCCGATCATCACCGCGCGGTAGCGCAGGAAGGCGACCGAAATACCGGCGGTATCGACCACGGCGGGATTCTCGCCGACCGCGCGCAGGCGGAGGCCGAATCGGCTCTTGAAGAGCAGCCACGAGACGCCCGGCACCAACAGGAAGGCGAGATAGGTCAAGAGCGAGTGCCCACTGAGGATTTCGCCATAGATATGGCCGATCACGGGCAGTCGGGTCGCCTCGGCGGCGCCGGGAAATTCGAGCGGCATGAAACGTTGCGCGGCATCCAGTTGCGGCGTCTCGCCGCCGCGCTGATACCAGGCATTGCCGAGCACCGCGGTCAGGCCCGAGGCGACGATGTTGATGGCGACGCCGGAGACCACCTGATCGCCGCGATGGGTGATGCAGGCGAAACCATGCAGCAGTGCCATCAGAACGGCGACCATGATGGCGGCGCCAAGACCCGCCCAAGCGGAACCGGTCAATGCCGCCACGGCGGCGGCGGCGAAGGCGGCGCCCAGCATCTTGCCCTCGAGGCCGATATCGATGACGCCGGAGCGTTCCGAGATGAGGCCGGCCATGGCGCAGAAGATCAGCGGCGTCGAGACCCGGATGGTGGCGGCGATGATGGAGAAGACGGTCTGCCAATCCATACTATGCGCCCTCCGCCGTCGCGGGAGGCGGCACCGGCGTCACGCGCCGCGCCGCATAGAGGCGCCAGGCGCGTTCCACCAGCGGCCGGTTCATGTAAGCGAGCGCGCCGGAGAACAGGATCACCAGACCCTGCATCACCACGATCATGTCGCGGGTCATGGTCGGCATGTCGAAGGCGAGTTCGGAGCCGCCCTGGTAGAGCGCGCCGAACAGCAGGCTCGCCAGCACGATGCCGAACGGATGGTTGCGGCCCATCAGCGCCACCGCGATGCCGGTGAAGCCGGCGCCGGCCACGAAATCCAGCAGCAATTGCCGATGCACGCCCATGATCTCGTTCAGGCCGACGAAGCCCGCGAGGCCGCCGGAGATCAGCATCGCCTCGATGACGACGCGTTCCGGGCGGATGCCGGCATAGACCGCGGCGCGGGGAGAAAGCCCGGTGGTGCGCAGCTCATAACCGCCGCGGCTGCGCCAGAGATAAAGCCAGACGAAGACGCAACAGAGCAGCGCCCAGAGGAAGGAGAGATTGAGCGGCGTCGAAGGCATCTCGATGCCGAATTTGGCGGCGATCTCGTGCAAAGCGGGAATGATCGCGGGCGGCAGGAAGTCCCGGCTCGACACCTCCATGCTGCCCTGGACGCGGAACACATTGACCAGCAGATAGACCATCAAGGCGGCGGCCAGGAAATTGAACATGATGGTGGTGATGACGATGTGGCTGCCGCGCTTCGCCTGCAGGTAAGCCGGGATATAGGCCCAGGCGGCGCCGAAGAGTGCCGAAGCGGCGACGCCCAAAGGCAAGAGCGCCCAGATCGGCCAGGTGTGGTCGAAAGCCAGCGCCACCATGCCGGCGCCCAGCCCGCCGATATAAGCCTGGCCCTCGCCGCCGATATTGAAGAGGCCGGCATGGAAGGCGACTGCGACCGCAAGGCCGGTGAAGATGAAATTGGTGGCGTAATAGAGCGTATAACCCCAGCCGTAGAAATCGCCGAAGGCGCCGACCGCCATCAGCTTGATCGCGGTCAGCGGGTTCTCGCCGATCGCCAGGACGATCAACCCGGCGACGACGAGCGCCATGACGAGATTGACGATCGGCAGGATCCCGATCTCGATCCAGCGCGGCAGCGGAGTCACGCCGCGGTCTCCGTGCCGTGGGCGTTGGCCATCCAGAGGCCGAGCTGCTGCTCATTGGCGTCGGCGCCGTCGGTTTCACCGACGATGCGGCCCTGGAACATCACGATGATGCGGTCGGACAAAGCCAGGATCTCGTCGAGCTCGACGGAGACCAGCAGCACCGCGGAGCCGGCATCGCGCATGGCGACGATCTGGTTGTGGATGAACTCGATGGCGCCGATATCGACGCCCCGGGTCGGCTGGCCGACCAGCAGCACTTTCGGGTTGCGCGCCATCTCGCGGGCGAGGATCAGCTTCTGCTGGTTGCCGCCGGAGAATTTCGACGAGGCGAGCTTCGGCTGCGGGGGCCGCACGTCGAAGGCCTGCATCAGCTTGAGGCACCGCTTTTCCGCGGCGCCGTGATCGATCAGCGCGCCGCCATAGGCGCGGTCGCGCTGATAGCCGAGCATGGCGGATTCCCAGGCGGGGAGGCCGGTGACGAGGCCGAGGCGGTGGCGGTCCTCCGGCACATGGGCCAGGCCCAGGCGCCGCATGCGGTTGGGTGGGCAGGGCGTTGCGGCATCGACCTTGCGGCCGAGCACTTCGAACATGCCGGAGGTGGGTGCGCGGATACCCGAGAGGACCTCCAGGAGTTCGCTCTGGCCGTTGCCGGAAACGCCGGCGATGCCGACGATCTCGCCGGCGCGGACCGAGAAATCGAGATCGTCGAGCCGCTTCACGCCGGCGGCGTCGATCAGCGAGAGATGCTCGACGGCGAGGGCGGCCTTACCCGGCTTCGCCACGGCACGGTCGGGCGCCATGCGCACCTTGCGGCCGACCATCAGCAACGCCAGTTCCTCGCGGTCGGTCTCGGCGGTGACCCGCTCCGCCACCACCTCGCCGTGGCGCATCACGGTGACCGTGTCGGTGATCGCCATGATCTCGCGCAGCTTATGGGTGATCAGGATCACGGTGACACCGCGCGCCTTCAAAGCGCGCAGGATGCCGAACAGCTGATCGGTCTCCTGCGGCGTCAGCACGCCGGTCGGTTCGTCGAGGATGAGGATGTCGCAATGGCGGTAGAGCGCTTTCAGGATCTCGACGCGTTGCTGATCGCCCACGGGGAGGTCGCCGATCAGTGCGTCGGGATCGACGTTGAGACCGTAGTCGCGGGCGAGGCGCTCCAGCTCGCCGCGGGCCTTGGCGATGCTCTCGCGGATCAGCATGCCGTTCTCGGCGCCCAGCATCACGTTCTCGATCACGCTGAAGGTGTCCACCAGCATGAAATGCTGATGCACCATGCCGATGCCGGCGGCGATGGCATCCTTCGAGGAACGGATTTTCACCGGCTTGCCGTTGACCCGGATGGCACCGGCATCGGCTTCGTAGAAGCCGTAGAGGATGCTCATCAGCGTGGATTTGCCGGCGCCGTTCTCGCCGACGATGCCGTGGATCGCTCCCTTCGCGATGGTCAAGGAAACGGCCTTGTTCGCATGGACCGCGCCGAAGCGCTTGTCGATGCCGATCAGCTCAACGGCGGGGCGTGTTTCCGTCATTATGAATATGGGGATGCGAAGGCTGGGACCGCGGCCTCAAGCCGCGGTCCAGCTTCCTTGCATCAGGAGCCGCAGGCGTTGTCCGCCATGTAATCATGGACCTGGATCTTGCCGGCGATAATGTCGGCCTTGGCGGCTTCGACCTTGGTGCGCATCGCGTCGGAGACCAGGGATTTGTTGTTCTCGTCGTCGGCCCAGGCGACGCCGTTCTCCTTCAGGCCGAGCTCGATGGCGCCCGCCTTCCAGGTGCCGTTCTTCGCCGCCATCACGTTGTTGTAGACGGCGACATCGACCCGTTTCATCATCGAGGTCAGCATGGTGCCGGGATGCAGGTAGTTCTGGTTGGAATCGACGCCGATCGCCAGTTTGCCGCCATCCTTGGCCGCCTGATAGACGCCGATGCCGGTGCCGCCCGCCGCCGCGAAGATCACGTCGGCGCCCTGGTCGAACTGGCCCTTGGCGAGCTCGCCGCCCTTGGTGGGATCGTTCCAGGCCGCACCCGTGGTGCCGGTCATGTTCTGGATGACGCTGTCATCCTTGTTCACGTATTTGACGCCCTGCTCATAGCCGCATTCGAAGCGCCGGATGAGCGGGATATCCATGCCGCCGACGAAGCCGACCTTGCCGGTCTTGCTGGCCATCGCCGCCAGCACGCCGACCAGGAACGAGCCCTCATGCTCCTTGAAGGTGATCGATTCCACGTTGGGCAGATCGACCACGGAATCGATGATCGCGAAATGGACCTTGGGGAATTCCGCGGCCACCTTCTTGATCGCGTCTTCCTGGGAGAAGCCGACACCGATGATGGGATCGGCGCCCTTCTGGGCGAAGCGGCGGAAGGCCTGCTCGCGCTGGGCGTCGGTCTGCACCTCGAATTCCAT
>DASYDA010000248.1:0-3650 GCA_036499865.1 Dongiaceae bacterium
TGCGGACCGCGAGGCCGCGGGCCAGGGATTTGCGCCTTGCCTTGCTCTCCTCGTCCGGCGTGCCGTTGGCATAAGCAAGTACCTGCACCCGCATGTTTTCATCGGCCAGCATCGCCTTGGCGACGGCATCGAGATCGGCCGTGCTGGCAGCGGGGACGTCGTCGGAATCGCCGGAATAGGCGATCCGATGGGCGCCGGCCGGAAGCGCGCCGCCGCTGTTCGTACCCTCCGCCGGCGCGGGAGGCGTCACGGCAGCCACCTGCTCGTTATTGGCTGTTGCCGCGGTCTGGTTGTCGGTCGCGGGAGCGGCCTGGTTCTCAGGCGCTGCCGCCGCAGCCTGATTCTCGGTCGAGGCCGGGTTCTCCGGCTGGGCCTGATTCTCGGTCGAAGCGGGGGCCTGATTTTCCGGCGCCGGAGTTGCCGGGGCTTCCGTTGCAGGAGCGACCGGGACCGGTGCCGGGGCAGGTGCCGGCTGAGCGGCTGCCTGGTTCTCGGTCGCGGCGCTGGCCGGCGCTGTCGTATTCGCCATCGCCGGCGGCACCGGCGAGGGGACCTCCGTCGGCATGGTTTCCGGCGCCGGCGGGGCACCGGCTTCGCCAGTCGAATTTGGAGCCGAATTGGCGGTCGAGGTGACCGGTTGCGATTCCGATTGCGTCGGCGTGGTGGCGGGCAGGGGAGCCACGGAGGTGGTGGTCGAACCGGTGATGGCCGGTTGCGGTGGCGTGTTATCCGTGGCGCTCGGCATCGGCTCCATGTCGCTGGCGCCGGGCTCACTGGACGACATTGCGCCGGAAGATTGCGGGCTGGGCGGGGTCAGGACCACGCGTCCGCCCGAGCTGCCGCCGCCGGCGGAGGCGACCGCCTGCGAAAACGGCATGAAGCCGGGAGGCACCGCGGGTGCCTGTGCGACTTGGGCACTGGCATAAGGGCTGTTGAAGGTCGGCCGCGGCGCGTTGGCGATTACGCCGAGCGGCGCGGCGGCGCAACTGCAGGTTCCGACCGTGCCGCCGGGCAGTCCGGCACGGCCATAAGGCGTCCCCGCCGATCCCTGGCCCAAAACGCTGTAATCAACGGTGACGGATCCGCTATCGCTGCCGTCGTTGAGATAGCTCTGGGCGGCTGCCGGCTCGGCCGCGCCTCCCAAACCGGAAAGTGCTCCGCCGAGCGCAACGGCGAACCCGAATTGGACAGCGCGAAGCTTCATGATGGCCTGCCAGCACGCATTCTATTGAAGGCATCCCTTAATGGATGAGCAACTATAGCGCATCCCTTTGAAATGCCACAACGATGATTGGGCCGGGATGCATAGTACCGGGTGCAAGGGCAAGGATGGGTATTCCGGCCCAGCCGAACCGATCACGGCCATCACATCCGGCCGGAGCCAAGTCCTAGTGGCTGCCGAGCAGCGCCTGCAGGGGCGCATGCAGCGAACCATTGGTGGCCAGGATCGATCCGGTCTGCAGCATGGTCTGTCCGCCCTTGAGATCGCTGATATATCCGCCGGCTTCCCTAACTATGATGATGCCCGCCGCGATATCCCAGGGGGAGAGGTCCTCCTCCCAGAAGCCCTCATAACGGCCGGCGGCGACATAAGCGAGGTCGAGCGCGGCGGCGCCCAGCCGGCGTACCCCGCAGGTCTCCCGCATGGCGGCATCCAGTTGCTTGACGAATCGGGCACGGTCGCCATGGCCGATGAAGGGGATGCCGGTCGCCAGCAGCGATTCGGAAAGCTGCTTCCGGCCGGAAACCCGCATCCGCCGGTCGTTGCAGAAAGCGCCGATGCCTTTTTCCGCCCAGAACGTCTCGTCCTTGGCCGGATCATAGATGAGGCCCGCGATGATTTCGCCCTTTTGCTCCAGGGCGATCGAAATCGCGAAATGAGGCAGCCCGTGCAGGAAGTTGGTGGTGCCATCGAGCGGGTCGATGATCCAGCGGTGGTCGGGATCGCTGCCGGCGATGGTGCCGCCTTCCTCCAGGAGGAACCCGAAATTGGGCCGTGCCTTCTGCAGCTCCTCGCGGATCGTCCGTTCGGCCTTCAGATCGGCATTGGAGACGAAGTCGCCGGGGCCTTTCAGCGAAACCTGGAGCTGCGCGACCTCGCCGAAGTCGCGTTTCAGGGAACGGGCCGCCTTGTCGGCGGCCTTGGCCATGACGTTGATGGTGGCGGAACGGGTCGGCATGATGATTACAACACTTAGTCTTTGGCCCGCTCGACATAGGTCGCGTCGGCGGTGTTGACCACGATGCGGGTGCCGGAGCCGATATGCGGCGGCACCATCACGCGGACGCCATTCTCCAGCTTCGCGGGCTTGTAGGAGGAAGAGGCGGTCTGGCCCTTCACCACGGCGTCAGCCTCGACGATTTCCATGATGACGGTTTCCGGCAGTTCCACCGAGATCGGCGATTCTTCGTAGCTCTGCAGGGTCACCACCATGCCTTCCTGCAGGAACACCGCCGGATCGCCGATCAGCTCGGCGTTGAGGGTGATCTGCTCGAAAGTTTCCTGCTCCATGAAGGTGTAGTCCTCGCCCGCGACGAACAGGAACTGGTATTCGTGCTCGTCCAGCCGCACGCGCTCCACGGTCTCGGAGGAGCGGAAGCGCTCGTTGAGCTTGGTGCCGGTGCGGATGTCCTTCAACTCGACCTGGAGGTAGGCGCCGCCTTTGCCGGGCTGGGTGTGCATGGTCTTGACCGCGCGCCAGAGCTTGCCCTGGTGCTCGATGATATTGCCCGGTTTAATCGAGTTGCCGTTGATCTTCATCGGAGAAATCCGCTCATTATCTTGATCTGTTTGGGAAAATCGGCGCGGAAACTACCAGGAACATCCGGTTCCGTAAACGGGGGCCTCGCCATGCCGCTCGCGCGCTGCACCCATGCCGCCGGTAATACGGATTTATGTTTGGCTGACAAAGACTTACTGTGATAGTCCGAAACCGACCAATATTGTCAGGACGACCCCAAGGGAGTTTGAGGACCATGGCCAGCTACCGTTCCCGCACCTCCACCCACGGCCGCAACATGGCCGGCGCCCGCGGTTTGTGGCGGGCCACCGGCATGAAGGACGGCGATTTCGGCAAGCCGATCGTGGCGATCGCCAATTCCTTCACCCAGTTCGTGCCGGGCCATGTCCACCTGAAGGATCTCGGCCAATTGGTCGCCCGCGAGATCGAGGCCAGTGGCGGTGTCGCCAAGGAATTCAACACCATCGCGGTCGATGACGGCATCGCCATGGGCCATGACGGCATGCTCTACAGCCTGCCCTCCCGCGAGATCATCGCCGATGCGGTCGAATACATGGTGAATGCGCATTGCGCCGATGCGCTGGTCTGCATCTCCAATTGCGACAAGATCACCCCCGGGATGCTGATGGCGGCGTTGCGCCTCAACATCCCGACCGTCTTCGTCTCCGGCGGGCCGATGGAAGCCGGCAAGCTGGTCATGAAGGACGGCAAGCTGAAGGCGCTCGACCTCATCGACGCCATGGTGGCGGCCGCCGACGAAAAGAATACCGACGAGGAAGTCGCCGTCATCGAGCGCAGCGCCTGCCCGACCTGCGGTTCCTGCTCCGGCATGTTCACGGCCAATTCGATGAACTGCCTGACCGAGGCGCTGGGCCTGGCGCTGCCGGGCAACGGCACCACGCTCGCCAC
>DASYDA010000249.1:0-3617 GCA_036499865.1 Dongiaceae bacterium
CGTCACCCTGCCGCTGATCCGGCCGGCTTTGCTGGTGGCGATCATCTTCCGCGGCCTCGATGCCTTGCGGGTCTTCGACGTCATCTATGTGCTGACCGGCAACAATGCGGCGACGGCCTCCATGTCGATCTATGCGCGCCAGCAATTGATCGAGTTCCAGGACGCCGGTTACGGCTCCGCCGCCGCGACTTTCCTGTTCCTCATCGTGGCCTTGCTGGCCGGATTGGTCGTCACCACCGGACGCATCCGCATCGCCGAACGGGTATCGGCATGAGGCGGTTTCGGCGCATGCTGGGCCGTGCCTGCTTCATCCTGCTGGTCGCGGCGATTATCTTCTACGCGGTCTTCCCCTTCTATTGGGCGATCGTCTCCTCGCTGAAGACCGGCAGCGCGCTCTTCACCGTCGATTTCCTGCCGCCGGCCCCCACCTTCGAGAACTACATCGCGCTGTTCCGGGAACAGCCCTTCGCCTGGAACATCCTCAATTCCGCCGTGGTTGCGATCCTGTCGACGGCTCTATCCCTCGGCCTCGCCGCTTCCGCCGCTTATGCGTTGGGCAGGCTGGAATTCCGCGGTCGCGCGACCATGAGCTTCGCCATCCTCAGCGTTTCCATGTTTCCGCAGATCGCCGTCCTCACCGGCATGTTCGAGCTGATCCGCGCGCTCGGGCTCTACAACACGCTGACCGGCCTGGTGCTGGCGGACCTCATCCTCACGCTTCCCTTCACCACCTGGGTGCTGACCGCCTTTATGCGGGAAATTCCCCGCGAGCTTGAGGAAGCGGCGATCATCGACGGCGCGCCGGCCTGGGCGATCCTGATCCGCGTCTTCCTGCCGGTGATGGCGCCGGCTTTGGTGGCGACCGGGTTGCTCGCCTTCATCCTCGCCTGGAACGAGTTCCTCTTCGCGCTGACCTTCACGCTCTCCGAGGATAAGCGCACCGTGCCGGTGGCGATCGCGCTGATCTCCGGCGCCGGCGGCTACGAGATTCCCTGGGGCCGGATCATGGCGGCTTCGGTGATCGTCACCCTGCCGCTCATTCTGCTGGTGTTGGCGCTGCAACGCTGGATCGTCTCCGGCCTCACCGCCGGGGCGGTGAAGGGCTAAGATACTTTCGGCAGGCGCGAGCGGGATTCGAGATCGTCCAGCACCAGATGGTTGCGCATATAGCTCGTTCCGGCGTCGCGGATCGGCTGGTAGTCCCAGGTGCGGTGCTTGCCCTGGCTGAGCGCGTTGTAGACGATGCGGCGGCGGCGCTGGCTGTCGATCACCTGCTCCCGCAGCTTGCCCATATCCCAGCGGCGCTTGGTTTCGGTGCGAAATGCCGACAGCACCTCGGAATGTTTCGCATCTTCGGCGAGATTGGTCTTCTCATGCGGATCGGCCTGGAAATTGTAGAGCTGATCGGGATCCGCCGGGCTGTGCACGAATTTCCACGGGCCGCGCCGGATCATGACCAGCGGCGCGATGGCGCCTTCGCCGCAATATTCGCCGATCGCTTCGTCATGGCCGCGGCCGCCGGATAGAGCGCCCAGCAGGCTCTGGCCGTCGATCGGGGATACCGGCGTGAATTTTCCACCTTCTTGCGCGATCTCGGCCAGGGTCGGCAGCAGATCGAGATGCGAGGCGGAAGCGGCGATGCGTCCGGGTGCGATCTGGCCCGGCGCCGAGACAATCAGCGGAATCCGGCAGGCATTCTCGAACCAGGTCATCTTGTACCAGAGGCCGCGCTCGCCCAGCATGTCGCCGTGATCGGCGGTGAGGACCACCATCGTGCTATCGGCAAGCCCGGCTTCCCGCAACGCGGCCATCACGATGCCGACCTGCCGGTCGATATAGGAAATCGAGGCGAAATAACCGCGCCGCGCCCGGCGGATATGCGCTTCGGTGATGTCGTAGCCGTCCATGTCGGAGACATGGCGCAGCCGGGCCGTATGCGGGTCCATCGGAACCTCTGACGCTTTCACAACCGGCAGCGGGATCTCATCGTCGCGATAGAGATCGAAAAGCTCCGGCAGGTTGGCGTAAGGATCGTGGGGATGGGTCCAGGAGACCGTGAGGCAGAACGGCCGCTCCTCATTGCTGCGGGCGAGATCGTAGATATGCCGTCGCGCCGCATAGGTGACCTCGTCGTCGAAATCGAGCTGGTTCGAGCGTACGCAGGGTCCCGCCTGGGTGACCGAAAGCATGTTGTGGTACCAGCTCGGCCGCACGCCGGGATTCTCCCAATCGGGCGTCCAGCCGAAATCCGCAGGATAGATGTCGGTGGTCAAGCGCTCCTCGAAGCCGTGCAACTGGTCCGGCCCGCAGAAATGCATCTTGCCGGCGAGGGTGGTGCGATAGCCGGCGGCGCGCAGGTAATGTGCGAAGGTGGGCACCTCCGAGGCGAATTCGGCGGCATTGTCATAGGCGCCGATCCGGGAAACGCTGGCCCCCGCCATCATGGTGAAGCGCGCCGGCGCGCAAAGCGGGCTCGCGCAGTAGAAGTTGTCGAAGACCACGCCGCTCTCGGCGAGCGCGTTGATCTCCGGCGCGCGCACCACGCGATGCCCATAGGCCGGCAGATAGGCGGCGGCCAATTGATCGGCCATCAGGAAAAGGATGTTCAGCCGCCGTTTTGCCATTCTGGAAAATCCTGGACTATCATGAGCAATAATCATGGCAAGCGCCGCTTCCGGCGCGCCCAGCAATGATACTATGGACCGGAATAACGGTAATCCAGGCATGGTCGGCTCATGAGGGATATGATTAAGGATTATGTCCGGGGCGATTTGCCCTCGCTTTCCTCCTTGCTGGCGGTGGTTGCCGCGGGCGAGCGGGGCGGCTTCACCGCGGCGGCGGGGGCCTTGGGCGTCACCCAATCGGCGATCAGCCGGGAAATCCGGCAGATCGAGCGGCTTCTGGGCCGGCCGCTGTTCCGCCGCTCACCCCGCGGGGTCGAATTGACGCCCGACGGTCGGGTGTTCCTGGAAGCGGCTGAGGCCGGCTTGCAGGCGATCGGCGAGGCGGTGGCACGCATCCGGGCGCCGGAAACACCCCGCACGCTCACCATCGGCGCCGATTTCGCCTTCTCCGCCCATTGGCTGGTGCCGCGTTTACCGAAATTCTACGAGCTGCAGCCGAATGTGGATGTGCGAATCGTGACCTCCCAGCATGTCGAGCGGACTATCGGCGATTGCGATGTCGCGGTCATCTTCGGTTCGGGAAGCTGGCCCGGCATCGTCTCGCGGCGGCTCAACCAGGAAGCGGTGTTTCCGGTCTGCGCGCCCGGCTATCCCACGGGCTCGCCCCAGGGCAAGCCGGACTGGCTGGCCGAGGCCAATCTGCTGCGCCTGATCGATCGCGACGACGGCAGCGACTGGTTCGATTGGCCCGGCTATTTCGCCTCCGCCGGCATCGCCTATCCGGAAAAAAGCCGCGGCCAGGCCTTCAGCAACTATCCCCTGGTGCTTCAGGCGGCGCTCGCCGGCCAAGGTATCGCGCTCGCCTGGTCGCCCTCGATCGATCCCCTGATCGAGACCGGTCAATTGCGCCGCGCCCACGAATTCATCGCCCGCTCCACCCGCGGCTATTTCCTCGGCCGCACGCAGAATTCCGCCGCCAATCCACTGGTGGAT
>DASYDA010000250.1:0-5603 GCA_036499865.1 Dongiaceae bacterium
GTGCTGATCGCCACGCCGGGCCGCCTGCTCGATCTCTTCGAGCGCGGCAAGATCCTGATGAACGACGTGAAGATCCTGGTGATCGACGAAGCCGATCGCATGCTCGACATGGGCTTCATTCCCGATGTCGAGCGCATCGTCTCCCTGCTCTCGAAGATCCGTCAGACCCTGTTCTTCTCGGCCACCATGGCTCCGGAAGTGCGCCGCCTCGCTGACGCCTTCCTGATGAACCCCAAGGAAATCACCGTCTCGCCCCCGGCCACCACCGCGACCAATGTCACGCAGGGGCTGATCGTCGTCGATGAGATGGACAAGCGCGAAGCCCTGCGGCGACTGATCCGCTCGGAGACTGTCACCAATGCGCTGGTCTTCTGCAATCGCAAGAAGGACGTCGATATCCTCTATCGCTCGCTGACCAAGCACGGCTTCGATGCGGTGCAGTTGCACGGCGACATGGCGCAATCGAAGCGCACCGAGACGCTGGAGAAGTTCAAGGGCGGCGAAGTCAGCCTGATGGTCTGCAGCGACGTCGCCGCGCGCGGCATCGATATCAAGGGTTTGAGCCACGTCTTCAATTTCGACGTGGCGCATCACGCGGAAGACTACGTGCACCGCATCGGCCGCACCGGTCGCGCGGGTCGCGAAGGCCGCGCCTATACCTTCGCAACGCCGGATGACGGCAAAGCGGTGGAAGCGATCGAGAAGCTGATCGGCAAGGAGATCCCCCGCATCCAGATCGAAGGGATCGAAACCCAGCCGTTTTCCGAGGGCGATTCCCGCCGCCGCGGTCGTGGCCGTGGACGGAAGAGCGCTTCGGATCGCAGCGGCACCGAGCCCGCTTCCGGCGGCAGAGGCCGCGGTCGCGGACGCTCACGTGGCGGCAGCGCGCGTGATTCGCAGAATCGCGACTCACAGAATCGAGACACCCAAAACGAAACCGCCGTCGCCGAAGAGGCGATCGTGGCGGCGATCCCGCATCCGGCCCCTGCGCCGCATCGGCATGAGACTCTGGAAGCCGGCACCGCGCTCCCGGAAATCGCCTCGGAGATCGTACCGACCCACGCCGCCGAGCAAGGCCAGCCCGATGCGAGCGGCCAGGACAGCAACCGGCATGGCCGTCGTGCCGCCGCCCATGGTGATTCCGACCAGGGCCGCGGCCGCAACCGCCGGCGGCATGGGAATCGCGACGAGCAGGACGATCATTCCCCGCACCCCACAGCCAGCGGGCCGTTCGGCGATCACACTCCGGAATTCTTCGCCCGGGAGCTGCGCCGTCAGCAGCAGATCGAGCGCCGCCTGGTCAAATAACGACGGCGATACAGTGGCCGCTTCCTCTCGAATGCGTCCGGCCGATCGTGCCGGGCTTATCACGCTTACTTGAACGATATTGACCGGTGGCCCGGGCCGCCTATGCTTTCCCGTCTTCGGGTGTGATGGAAATTCGTCGCAATGGCGGTCGTCAAAGCGCTGCTCCGGCGTAAGCTGGCGCTGTTCGGGCTCTGTATCATCACCGCTTTCGTCGTTATGGCGGTGTTTGCCTATTGGATCGCGCCGTTTCCGCCCGAGCTTCAGCTCGACGATGGATTGAGCGATATCGACGGCCCGCTGCCACCCAGCGCGGAATATTGGTTCGGCACCGACCTCCTGGGCCGCGATCTGCTCTCCCGCCTGATCTACGGTGCTCGCGCCACCTTGATCGTCGGCGTGGTCGCCAATGGCATCGCCGTGGTGATCGGCACCTTGATCGGTGTCACCGCCGGCTATCTGCGCGGCTGGACCGGCAATGCGATGATGCGCCTCACCGATCTGATGACCGCGTTTCCGGCTTTGCTGCTGGCGATCCTGCTCGCCGCGATTTTCCATCCCAGCCTCTGGATCGTCGCCGTCGTGATCTCCCTGGTGAACTGGGTCCAGGTGGCCAGGGTCACCTATACGGAGACCATATCGCTGGCGGAGCGCGAATTCATCACCGCCGAGAAGAGCTTGGGCGCGAGTTCCGTGCGCATCCTGTTCCGCCATGTGATGCCGCATCTCGTGCCCACCATCATCGTCTACGGCACGCTCGGCATCGCCACGACTTCGCTCGCCGAGGCCACCCTCTCTTTCCTCGGCATCGGCGTGCAGCCGCCGATGCCGAGCTGGGGCAACATGGTCAATGAGAACCAGACCTATTTCGACACCGCCCCCTGGCTGGTCTTCTTTCCGGGAGGCTGCATCGCCTTGCTCGCCCTCTCCTTCAACCTGATCGGCGACGCCTTGCGCGACATCCTGGATCCGACTTTGCGCGGGAGGCATTGATGCCGGGCTATCTCCTGCGCAGGCTGGTCCAATCGGTCTTGATCCTGATCGGCGTCAGCATCATCACCTTCCTGATCCTCTTCGCCCTGCCCGCCGATCCGGCGCGCCAGGTGGCGGGGCGCACCGCCAGCGCCGAGCAGGTCCAACAGGTCCGCCATCAGCTCGGCCTCGATCTGCCGCTGCCCGCGCAATACTGGCGCTACGTGACCCACCTGGCGCAGGGCGATCTCGGTCGCTCTTATGTGCAGCGCAGCCAGGTCTCCGAGTTGATTGCGTCACGTCTGCCGGCAAGCCTGTTACTCATGCTGGGCGCCATCTTCTGCGAATTGCTGATCGGGCTCACCTCGGGCGCCTTCGCGGCATTCCGGCGCAACACGCCGATGGATCAGGGCGTTATGGTCGGCGCGCTGCTGTTCGTTTCGACGCCGCAATTCCTGGTCGCCTATATCCTGCTCTACGTATTCGGCGCCTGGCTCGGCTGGCTGCCGATGAGTGGCTACGGGGAGTTCAAGAACCTGGTTCTGCCGGCGATCACCCTCGGTCTGCTCGGCGGCGGATGGTATGCGCGCATGATGCGCTCCAGCATCATCGAGGTGTTGCGCCAGGACTATGTCCGCACCGCGCGCGCCAAAGGATTGAGTCGCGCCCGCATAGTCCTCATACATGTTGTGCCGAACGGCTTGCTGCCGATCATCGCCATGGTCGGACTCGATATCGGCTATTTCATGAGCGGCATCGTGGTGGTGGAATCGGTCTTCGGCTGGCCCGGCATCGGCCAGCTCACTTGGCAGGCTATTCAACAGATCGATATACCCATAATCATGGGGGTGACGCTGGTGGCGGCCTGTGCCATCGTTCTCGGCAATCTGCTGGCCGACCTCATGGCGCCGCTGATCGACCCACGGATCAAGCTCAAATAAGCCCTAAGAATAACAACCTCTGGGAGAGAAAACCGATGAAAAATCTTTTGTTATCAGCGTCTTTGGCAGCCCTGCTGCTGGCTGCGCCGCTCGCCGTGCCGAGCCACGCCGACGACATCAAGCAGGGCGGCGCCATGGTCGTCACTTTCAAGGACGACATTTCGACCCTCGACCCGGCGATCGGTTACGACTGGAAGAACTGGTCGATGATCAAGAGCCTGTTCGACGGGCTGCTGGACTACAAGCCGGGCACCACGGAAATCGTACCCGACCTCGCCGAGAGCTATGACGTGGCGCCGGACGGCCTCACCTATACCTTTCATCTCCGCCATGGCGTGAAGTTCCACAACGGCCGCGAGATGAAGGCCGCCGATGTCAAATATTCGCTGGAGCGCACCTGCAACCCAAAGACGCAGAGCCCCGGCGCCGGCTATTACGGCTCAATCAAGGGCTTCGATGACTTCCAGGCCGGCAAAGCGAGCGAGCTTACCGGGGTCACCGCGCCCGACGACTACACCGTGAAGATCGAGCTCTCGCATCCGGACGCGACGATGCTCCATCTGATGGCGCTCAATTTCTCCTTCGTCGTACCGAAGGAGGAAGTGGAAAAATACGGCCCCGATTTCGGCAAGCATCCGGTCGGCACCGGCGCCTTCAAGCTGACCGAGTGGAAGAGCGGCCAGGATCTCGTCTTCGAGCGCAACAAGGACTACTACAAGCAGGACCTGCCGCATCTCGACAAGATCACCTTCGAGATCGGCCAGGAGCCGGTGGTGGCGTTGCTGCGCCTGCAGAAGGGCGAAGTCGACGTCGCCGGCGACGGCATTCCGCCCGCGAAATACGCCGAGGTGGTGAAGGATCCGGCCTATAAGAACCTGATTACCATCGTCGATCAGCTCAACACCGACTATGTCTCGATGAACGTCAACATCAAGCCCTTCGACAAACTTGAAGTGCGCGAAGCCGTCAACATGGCGATCAACAAGGCGCGCATCGTGAAGCTGATCAACAACCGCGCGGTCCCGGCCAATCAGCCGCTGCCGCCGGCGATGCCCGGCTACGTCAAGGATTACAAAGGCTACGCCTACGATCCGGTCAAGGCGAAGCTGCTGCTCGCGAAAGCCGGCCTGCCGATGGGCTTCGAGACCGATCTCTACGTGCAGAACGTCGACCCCAATCCGCGCATCGCCCAGGCGATCCAGCAGGATCTCGCCAAGATCGGCATCAAGGCCAGCATCAAGTCGCTGGACCAGGGCACGGTCATCGCGGCCGGCGGCAAGAAGGACGGCGCGCCGATGATCTGGTCGGGCGGCATGGCTTGGATCGCCGACTTCCCCGATCCCAGCAACTTCTACACCGCGATCCTCGGCTGCGGCGGCGCGGTGGATGGCGGCTGGAACTGGTCCTGGTACTGCAACAAGGACCTCGATGCCCGCGCCGACAAGGCGAATGCGATGACCGATCCGGCCAAGGCGGATGAGCGCGCCGCCGAATGGGGCAAGATCTTCGTCGATGTGATGAAGGATGCGCCCTGGGCTCCGATCATGAACGAGAAGGCGATCACCATCCATTCGAAGCGCGTCGCCGGACCGAACGGGGTCTTCGCCGATCCCATCCACATCCCGGTCAATTACGACGAGATCTACGCCCTCGACGCACAGTAATCGTTCCAACATGCCCGCGGTCCTCGGGGCCGCGGGCTTTCTTCAAGTCAGAGAAGCATCATGAGCGCCGGTTCACGACACACGATCCACGATCATCAGCATCATTTCGGCTGGGACAATTCGCTGAAGCCCATTCTCACGGTGGCGCCGGGCGAGACGCTGGAACTCCTCTGCAAGGATTCCTCCGGCGGCCAGATCACGCCGGAATGGACCGCGAAGGACGTCTCCAAGCTCGACTTCTCCAAGGTTAACCCGACCCTGGGACCGATCTTCATCGACGGCGCGCAGCCGGGCGACGCCGTCAAGGTGACGCTGGTGGATTTCCGTCCCTGCGGCTGGGGCTGGACCGCCAATATTCCCGGCTTCGGCCTGCTCGCCGACCAGTTCAAGGAGCCGGCGATCAATATATGGAAATACGATCCGGACAGCATGAAGCCCGCGATGTTCGGTCCGGCCAAGGTGCCGCTGAAACCCTTCGCTGGCACCATCGGCCTCGCGCCCGCCGAGCCCGGCCATCATTCCGTCGTGCCGCCGCGCCGGGTCGGCGGCAATATGGATATCCGTGATCTCGCGCGCGGCGCGGAGCTCTATTTGCCGGTCGAGGTCGCGGGCGCCCTCTTCTCGCTGGGTGACACCCATGCCGCGCAAGGCGACGGCGAGGTCTGCGGCACCGCGATCGAAAGCCAGCTCGACGTGACCGTGAAGCTCGATCTGGTGAAGA
>DASYDA010000251.1:0-11029 GCA_036499865.1 Dongiaceae bacterium
CCGACGGTGTCGATCTTGATCCGCTTCGGGCGGTTGGCGCTGATCACCGGCGAGGCTTCGGTCTGGCCGTAGCCCTGCAGCAGCGGCACGCCCAGGGCCAGGAAGAAGACGCCGATCTCGTAATTGAGCGCGGCGCCGCCGGAGACGAAGGCCTTCAACCGGCCGCCGAAACGCTGCCGCACCTTGCGCCGCACCAGGAATTCGCAAGCGACGTTCTGGATGCCTTCGACGAAGGTGAGCGAACCCGGCTTCTCGTAATTCTTGCGGCCGAGGCGGTAGGCGAGATCGAACATCTTGCGGCGGAACGGCGAGGCCTTGACGAGACCGCGCGTGATCTTCTGATGCATCGCCTCGTAGAGCCGGGGCACCGCGGTCATGATCGTGGGCTTGGCCTCGGCCATGTTGTCGACCAGCTTCTCGACACTCTCGGCGTAATAGATCTGGGCGCCCATGCTGATCGGCAGGAACTGCCCCGCGGTGTGTTCGTAGGAGTGGGAGAGGGGCAGGAAGGAGAGGAACACGTCGTTGCCGAGGCCGACCTCTTCCACCAGCTTGAATGCGCCCTTGATATTGCAGAGGATGGAGCCGTGGGTGAGCATCACACCCTTCGGCACGCCGCCAGTGCCGGAGGTGTAGATGAAGCAGCAGGTGTCGTCGCGCTTCTGCTTTTCGATCCGGGCCTCGACCTCGCTGGCCGCGGCGGCATCGGGTCCGGTCGGCGTGCTCGGCCGCTCGACGATGTCCTTCCAATCGATCAGCCGGAAGCGCGGGCTCTGTTGCAGGTCCAAGCCGTCGATGGCGATCAGGAATTGCAATTCGGAAGCCTGGATCGCCGCCGGCAGGAAGCGCTTGGCGATGGTGCCGCCGGAGATGATGGCGCCCTTGGCGCCGCTATGGACCAGGATATGCCGATGATCGTCCGAGGTGTTGGTCGCGAAAGCGGGCACGGTGATGCCGCCCGCCGCCATGATCGCGAGGTCCGCAATCAGCCATTCCGGCCGATTCTCGGAGATGAGCGCCACCCGGTCGCCGGGGACGATGCCGAGCCCGATCAGCGCCCGTGCCAGGGAGCGGACCCTGGCGGCGGCCTCGCCATAGCTCATGGTGCCCCATTCGCCGCCTTGCTTATGGCGCAGCAGGGGTTTCCGGGAGAGTTTCGCCGCCTGGTCGAAGAACAGCCGCGTCAGGCTGGGAACCGCATCGTAATTCATGGATTTTCCTGAACCGCCCGAAGTCCGAGTCTTTAGAGTGCCGTCTCTAATGTATCCCCAAGGGGCGCATCCCGAGGGCGATTTCCTGGGGTTTTGTTCCCAGGCTTGGCCTCCAGCCCCGCCCTCCCATATAAGGGAGGCTGAATTTCTGCAAGGAGCAAGGCGTTTCCTATGGATAACATTCATCCCGCAATGTCGCGCGCCAAATCCGAAACCGCCGGTGCCGAAGCGGCCAATCTGGGCCCGCTGCCGAATTGGAACCTGGCCGACCTCTATCCCAGCCCGACGGCACCGGAAATCGAGCAGGATCTGAAGGGTGCGGCCGCCCGTGCCGGAGAGTTTCACCGTTCTTATGAGGGCAAGCTGGCGGGGCTCGACGGCGCCGCCTTCCTCGCGGCGGTTCTGGCCTATGAAACCATTCAGGAACAACTCGGCAAGCTGATGAGCTTTGCCCAGCTCGCTTATGCCGGGAACATGGCGGACCCGGACCTGGCGCGCTTTCAGCAGAATGTGAGCGAGCGGGTCAATGCGATATCGGTGGAGATCCTGTTCTTCTCCTTGGAAATCAACAAGCTCGATGACGCCGATCTCGCCGCAAAACTGAAACATAAACCGCTGCAGCGCTTCAAACCCTGGCTCGACGCCCTGCGGCTGTTCCGCCCCTATCAGCTTTCCGATGAGGTCGAGCGCCTGCTGCATGAGAAGCACGTGGCGGGGAGTTCCGCCTGGCAGCGCCTGTTCGACGAGACCATCGCGGATATGCGCTTCGCGGTGCAGGGAAGGTCATTGACCTCCAACGACGTCCTGAACCTGCTGACCGATCGCGACCCGGTCAAGCGCAAGGCTGCCGCGGAAGCCCTGACCGCCGGCCTCGCCGGAGAGAAACGCCTCTTCGCCCTGGTCACCAACACACTCGCCAAGGACAAGGATATCGAAGACAAGTGGCGCCAGTTCAAGCGCCCGGTCTCCTCGCGGAACCTCGCCAACCAGGTCGAGGATGAAGTGGTCGATGCCCTGGTCGCGGCGGTGAAGCATAGCTATCCGGCGCTCTCCCATCGCTATTACAAGCTCAAGGCGAAATGGATGGGGCAGGACGCGCTGGAATTCTGGGACCGCAACGCGCCTTTGCCCAGCGACGACGACCGGCTGGTGCCATGGGCCGATGCACGCAAGCTGGTGCTGGAAGCCTATTACGCTTTCTCGCCGGACCTTGCTGCGGTCGGCAAAAGCTTCTTCGAGAAGAACTGGATCGACGCACCGCCGCGACCGGGCAAGGCGCCCGGCGCCTTCGCGCATCCCACCGTGCCAAGTGCGCATCCCTATCTATTGCTGAACTATCACGGCCGCACCCGCGACGTGATGACGCTCGCCCATGAACTCGGTCATGGCGTGCATCAGGTTCTGGCGGGGCCGCAGGGCGCATTGCTGGCCGACACGCCGCTGACCCTCGCCGAGACGGCGTCGGTGTTCGGTGAGATGCTCACGTTCCAGGCTTTGCTGAAGCGGGAGACCGATCCCGCCAAGCGGAAGATCCTGCTGGCCGGCAAAGTCGAGGACATGCTGAACACCGTCGTGCGGCAGATCGCGATGCACGAATTCGAACGCCGGCTGCATGACGCCCGCAAGGAGGGTGAGCTTCCGGCCGACGATATCTCGGCGATCTGGCTGGAGACCCAGCGCCAAGCCTTGGGGCCGGGCATCAAGCTGCCCGACGGCACCGATTACGCGATCTTCTGGACTTATATTCCGCATTTCATCCATGTGCCGTTCTATGTCTATGCCTATGCCTTCGGAGACTGCCTGGTGAACTCACTCTATGCGGTCTACCAGAATGCCGAAGCGGGCTTTGCCGCGAAGTATCTCGACATGCTGAAAGCGGGCGGCACCAAGCGGCATAAGGAATTGCTGGCACCTTTCGGCCTCGACGCCTCCGATCCCGGTTTCTGGTCCAAGGGCCTCGGTGTGGTGAAGGGCTTCATCGACGAATTGGAGAAGCTGTGATCCTGCTGAGCAATGGCCAACGATAAGGAAGCCAACTCCCTCACCGGGCGCGTTCGGCGCTACGCCAAGGTGGGGCGGGCGATGAGCGGCGTCGCCATGCGCGTGGCGGGCAGCCGCTATCTCGGCATCAAGATCGATCGCGCCGAGCATGCGGCGGAGTTGAAGGCGGCTTTGGGTGGGCTCAAAGGCCCGCTCATGAAGGTGGCGCAGATCATGGCCACCATCCCAGACGCATTGCCCCGCGAATACGTGCAGGAGCTGCAGCAGCTCCAATCCAACGCGCCGTCGATGGGCTGGCCCTTCGTGAAGCGTCGCATGGCGGCTGAGCTCGGCGATGGCTGGCAGTCGCGTTTCAAGGATTTCGAGCATGAGGCCGCGGCGGCGGCGTCCCTGGGCCAGGTGCACAAGGCGCATGGCAAGAACGGGCTATTGCTCGCCTGCAAGCTGCAATATCCGGATATGAAATCCGCGGTGGAGGCCGATCTCCGCCAGCTGAAGCTGATCTTCCGCATCTATGAGCGCGCCGACCGGGCGATCCAGACCGCCGAGATCCACAGCGAGATTGCCGACCGCCTGCGCGAGGAGCTCGACTACGAGCTTGAGGCGCGCCACATGGCGCTCTATCGACTGATGTTGGCCGACGAGGCGAATGTGCATCTGCCGGAACCGCAGCTCGATCTGACGAGCCGGCGCCTGCTCACCATGACATGGATCGCCGGCGAACCCTTAATGACGTTCCTGGAGAAGAAACCCTCCATCGAGCTTCGCAACAAGGTCGCCTACAACATGTTCCGCGCCTGGTATGTGCCGTTCTACGAGTACGGCGTCATCCATGGCGATCCGCATCTCGGCAACTACACGGTGCGCCCCGCCGGGCAGAAGGATGCCGGCGATGTGAACCTGCTCGATTTCGGCTGCATCCGCGTCTTCGAGCCGAAATTCGTAAAGGGCGTAATCGACCTCTATTTCGCGCTGCTGAACGGCGACCGGGACCTGGCGGTTCACGCCTATGAAAGCTGGGGCTTCAAGGGCTTGTCGAAGGAAGTGATCGACGTCCTCAATCGTTGGGCCCATTTCGTCTATGGACCCCTGCTGGAGGATCGGGAGCGGCGCATCCAGGATGCCGAAACCGGCGTCTACGGTCGTGAAGTCGCCGAGGGTGTCCATGCCGATCTCCGGCGCCTGGGTCCGGTGACGCCGCCCAAGGAATTCGTGTTCATGGACCGCGCGGCCATCGGCCTCGGCTCGGTCTTCATGCATTTGAAGGCGGAGATCAACTGGTATCGGCTGTTCCACGATCTCATCGAGGATTTCGATGCGAAGGTCCTCGAAAAGCGCCAGAAGACGGTGATGAAGAAGGCCGGCGTTCAGCCGCAGACATGACGTTTCATGTAACGGAAACGCAAATCAGCGCCCGCTCAGTTTCTGCCGCATATCGGCTGTGATTGCAGTAATTTTCGAGCAAGTTGCGGGGTCGATTGCCAACAATTTTGCCGCGACGAGCTGTCCGGTCGAGTTCGAAAGTTTCCGGATGAATGAGGTGGCGAGCATTTCCGGAACGTCGGTGCTGGAACAAGCGGTATCCGCGATAAAGGCGGCGTAAGCGTCGGGCGAAGTCGGCATCGCCATGCCTATTTCCGTTCCGTCGTCGCAACGCAGCGGGCTTGCGGAATTCTCCGTAAATTGTTGCGAAACCTCCAACGCGTCGTCCTTTCCAAAGCCGAAAGAGCGGGCGGTGTCTGAAAGCAGCGATGGCGTCGGCGACGTCGATTCCTGTTGATTCCGCTCGAAATAGGCCTCGGCGCACCGATCGACCATACCCGTCGCGTACTGAAAATCGACTTGGGCGAACCATGCGCCTTGCACATGCACATTTTTGAAATGCGCGAAGGCGAAATTGCCCAGGACCGAGGAAGCCGCCCATAAGTCCACACTATCGAGTTCGGCGCCTTGCATCTGTGTGCCATCCAAGACAGCGCCGCGAAAATCACTGGATAGAATTTTCGCCATCTGCAGATTCGCATTGACGAAAGACGAGCCGCGGAACTTGGAATCATTGATGAGTGATCTTTGCATCTGCGCGTTGTCGAACAACGCATGGCGGGCATGGACGTTCGTCAGCTGTGCCCTGTGCAACGATGCATCGGTAAGGTTGGCACCGCCCAGCTCCGAATTCGACAGAACCGCGCGATCCAGATGCGCTCTGTAGAGTGAGGCAAATCTCAGATCGCTGTTGCGCAAATCGGCGCCGTAGAGACGACTTAAATGCAGATCGGCATAAAGCAGGGAGCGATTGCTAAGGTCGATGCCGATCGATCGGCTGCCGGCTTCGTTGCGTTCGGCGCTCGTCATGTACTCGTCGGCTCCCCGCATCTCATCGAGGGACGGTCCATCGCCCTCCCGCAACAGGATGAGATCCGACAAGCGCAGGTAGCGGCAGCCCCACCCCCATTGAGGACAGACAAAACGGTCGAGCAGATTGGCTCTTTTGACGTCGTCGGCGAGACGGAAGCCGTCTTGAAGAGAATATGTGGTACCGCCGGAGGTATAGGCAATCCTGGTCGGGCAATGGAGAAAACCGAACCCCAGCAGCGGCAGCAGGTCTACATCGATGTATTCCCTGAAACCTACATTTTCCGAGCCCTTGATGCTCGCCAGCGGCGCGGCTGGCTTGCTCTCGACCGCTTTGCGCCAAACTTGTGCGTTTTTATAGCCGTCATTCGGCAACCATCGGACCTGGCATGCCGCCACGTCGCCCGCCGGCGGGTTGGCTTGCCACCAGACAAGAAGCACCGGCAAGCCGACGACGAAGAGCAAAGCCAGTGACGGCAGGGTCGACCGCCGTTTCTGCTTGGCGTCCCGTGAAAGATAGAAATACAGGATGAGAAGGCCGTCGATCGTCAGGATGATCTGGTGGCTCAATGTCGCGTCGGGGCTCTGGTATCTGAGGAAGCTCAGTTCGGTCGCCAGGAGAAGTGCAAAAGGCACAACGGCAATTGCGCAAAAGCTGATCAATCCCAGGAGCAGGTAATTGATCTTTCCCGAGAGCGAAGTGGGGTCCTCCTGGGCCCAATATTGAAGAAGCGCGAAGCCGCTGATGCATTGCCGCCAGTCCTTGGAGCCCGCCGATCGAATCAACTTCAGGAATAACTGCAGTCGGCTCTGAAGAATCTTGAGCTGGAGCAAAGCATGGGCATGAATGAATAGAAAAATCGGCGGCATGAGGATGTAGGCTATGCTTAATCGCAACTGCGCGTTGATGCCGAATGGCGCATCCAATGCGTCGCGCAGAATTGCCTGATCCGAAGAGGCCAATATCGTCGCGGCAAGCAGCAGGACGATGCCGAGCAGAGCCGTGAGGACGTTGCGCGAGGTATCCGCGGTGTCGTTCAGCGAGGCCAAAAGGTCGGAGACCGATGGTTTGCTGACCCCGCTCTGGCCGGACATAGGTTCCCCGAATAAACGTTATTTTAATTCATAATAACACTTTAAGTCGTATTGGGAAGGGCCAGCCGCGCGCCTGGCATCGCACCCGGCGTATGGTCGTCAGCCGATATTGGAGGAGCGACCGCTATTTTCCGTTCCAGCTATCGAGCGCCTTGCGCTTGGCGTCGCGCATGGCGTCGGGCGAGGCGCCGTAGTTGAATCCGTAAGGCACCGCTTCGAATGAGCCGTAGCTGGGATTGGGCAGCATGATCCAGTCATGGCCCCAATGCTTGGCATATTTGATGTAGGTCTGCTGGCGTTGATCCAGAGTACCTTTGTATTCGTCGACGAAGTCGCCGAAATTGTCGCCGAGCAGCAAGAGCACGCGGTAGTGCTTCGCGATATAGGCGAAGCGGGACCCTTTCTTCGAGCCCCAATCCTCGTGTTCGCCCTGGGTCAGCAGGGTATCGATATTGCCCCCCATCGGGAAGCCCAGTTTCTGCATATTGTCCCGCGTCGCATCCTCGCCGTCATGGGTGCGGTTGCTGACATAGAACACCTTTACGTTCTTTCCGATCGCGTACTTGGTGAAGTCCACCGCGCCGGGAATGGCTTTCGAGACCTCGGCATGGACGAAGGTGCTCCAGGTCTCGTTGCTGAACGGGGTCTGCGCCGTGATGTTCCAGGCCTGGTAGGACGAATTGTCGAGCAATGTCTCATCGACATCGCAGATGATCGCCGGCGGCAGGGCCTTGTAACTGCCCTTTTGCGTCGGCAGCGCCGTCCAGCTCTTATCCCTGACCGCCTGATCGAGCCGCATCTTCGCCAATGCGAAAGCCGTTTGCACGCTGCCCTCATATTCGACGGAGTGCTGCATCCAGAGCACGGCGTTGAGATTGTCGTCGGCCGGCACGGTGCTGGGTGCGGGCTGGTCTTGCGCCGCGGCGGGCAGTGAGCAGATCGCCAAGCCCAGCAAGGCAAGGAACGAAGATCGGAACGCGGTCATGGTGGCACCCCTTGTCGGCAGGAAGGCGGCTAGGTTAGCACTGCTGGCGATTCGGACAATCCCGGCTGATGGCGACGGCAAACGAAAAACGGGCGGGTCTTGCAGGCCCGCTCGTTCAGGAGAGAGTGAGAGTGGGACGCTTACGGACGCCCGATACCGTCGAACATACTCAGCGGATGCCCTTGTCGATCAATGGGATGAGATCGTTGATCGTGTCCGGCGTGACCGTCCCCGAGCCGGTATTGATGCTCAAGCCGGTGAAATGATAGTTGGCGGAGAGGACGCATTGCATCACCGGCAGGAAACCTTGCAGGTAGAGCTGCTGGTCCAGGACGGCCGTGATGTATTTGCTCTTCAACCCGTCGATCGTCGAGGGCGCCAGATCGATGCCGCCGATGATGATATCGCCAGGCTTCTTGCCGGCTTGCTCGAGCGCCTTGCCGAGGAAGCTGGTGACGCCGCCATGCTCCGTGCCGATCGCCTTCAGGTCCGGATGCTTGGCGATATAGGCGACCAGGATCGGCACGGCCAGCGATGAATCGGAATTCACATCCGGCGAGATGTCGAGGTAGTCGACCTTCACCCCGGCTTTTTCCAGCGTGTCCTTGATGCCTTTGGTGGAGAGGCCGCGTTCGCCTTCGGAGAGCAGGCCATAGACCAAGGCGCGGTCGCCGGATTTGAGGCCGGCTTTGAGCATGGCCTCGGCGGTTATCTGCCCGCCGGTATAGAGATCGACGCCAGCATAGCCGAAGCCGTTCGGCTGGTATTGGGCGGCGAGCTGCGTCAGCGGCGCATTGCCGGAGGTGACGATGATGCCCTGTTTCTCGGCATCGGCGACGAGGTCCTGGAAGGCGTCATTGCCGGGATGGCCCATGATCTCGATGCATGTGGGCTTCGCGGCGACCGCTTCGCGGAACTGGTCCAGCATCTTTTCCGGTGCCCAGGCGGAGAATTGCTCGATCACTTTGATGCCGAAGGCTGCGGCGGCATCGGCGGCCCCGGTCTGGCGGGGCAAAGTGGCGCCGTCGCCGGGATTGCCGCCCATCTGGAAATACATGGTCATGCCGGCGCCGAGCGGGCCGGTCTTCGACGGGTCGGTGGCATCGGCTGAGAGGCTGGCCGCGGTCATGGCGACTGTGGCGGTAGCAAGCGATAGAAGCGTGCGACGCGTGCTCATGGTTGTTCCTCCTGCTGGTTTGTTTTTGAACGACTTCAGTCAGTCTTGAAGAGACGGCGATGGAGCGCCTTCAGTCTTTTGGGGTCATCCATCATCAGGTGGAAGACCACGGCCGCCACGAAGACCACGCCGACGATGGCGCGGACCCAGAAGCCTTCGATACCGGTGGCGACGATGCCGGCTTCGATCATGCCGATTATAAAGGCGCCGAAGAAGCTTCCGACCACGGAGGCCGCGCCGCCGAACACCGAGGTTCCCCCGATGAAAACGGAGGCGAGGGAATTCAGCAGATAGCCGGAGCCCTGGGTCGAGAAGAAGTTCTTGTTCTCCAGGGTCAGCAGCACGGCGGAAAAGCCGCCGATGATGCCCATCAGGATGAAGACGCGCATTTTTTCACGGGCAACATTGATGCCGACCACGCGCGCCACATGCTGGCTGTCGCCGATGAACAGAAGATGCTCGCCGAAGCGATGTCGATTGAGCACGAACCAGATTGCGACGGCCAAGGCCACGGCCCAGAGCGCCTGCATGGGTATATGTCCGAACAGCTCGCCGGCGAAGATCGCATAGATCGCCGTGCCATCGACGGTGCGCAGGCTGTAGGAGAGGCCACCGGAGAGCACCGTGGCGATGCCGGCCCAGAAGAACTGCGTGCCGATGGTGGCGATGATCGAGGGGATGCCGATATAGGCAACCAGCACGCCGTTCAGCCAGCCCACGAGCGCACCGCCGATCAAAGCGGCAATGGCGCCGATCCATGGCTGATCGTAGGTCTTGGTGAACCAGGCGAAGAGGAACCCGGAAAAGGCGACCACCGAAGGGAAGGAAAGGTCAATCTCGCCGGCCGCGATGATCAGCGTCAGCCCCAGGGCCAGAACCAGCATGGGCGGTACGGTGGTGAGGAAGGAGAGATAGATCGGCCAGCCGAGGAACACTTCCGGCGACAGCACCATGAAGAGGCCGACCAGGACCAGGAAGACGATGATGATCGGCAGTCCCTCGATCCGTCGCCACCAGGGAAGGGCGGCCGCGGAAGCGGCGTGGGGGCGGTCCCGCTGCGCGACCGGCTGGTCGCTCATGAGCGCACCCGCGTGGACGCCTTGCGGACTTCCTCCCCGGTCTGCTGCAAGTCAATTAGGAATCGGGTCAGTTCTTCGAGGCTCATTTCGGTGGGTTTGATATTGGCCACGATGCGGCCGCGGTCGAGCACCACCAGCCGATCCGCCAGGGCATGCACATGGGCGAGGTTGTGCTCGATATAGATGCAGGCGCGGCCCGATGCCTTGATCGAGCGCACGAAATCCAGGACCTTCTGCACTTCCTTGATGGCAAGAGCGACGGTCGGTTCGTCGAGCACGATCAGATCGGCGTCGAAATACATGGCCCGGCCGATGGCGATGCCCTGGCGTTCGCCGCCGGACAATTTGGAGACCGTGGCATCGGCGTCGATGCCGACGCCGCGCAAGCCGATTTGCTTCCTCAGGATGTCATTGGCGATCCGGCGCTCTTCTTTCACATTGATGAAGCCGAAGCGGTTGGTGATCTGGCGACCAACGAAGAAGTTGCGCCATAGCGGCTGCTTCTCGCCCAGCGATTTCTCCTGATAAACGGCCTCGAAGCGAAGCGCGTGGGATTTACTGACGGAATATGCGTTCCAATCCACCAGCTCGTCGCGAATGTAGAGCTTGCCGCTGGTCGGACGGACCACGCCGGTGATCGCCTTGATCAGGGTGGATTTGCCGGCGCCGTTATCGCCGATCAATCCGACGATTTCGTTGCGGCCGATGGTGAGATCGACATCGTTCAGCGCCCGGATATTGCCGTACCAGAGGTCGAGCTTCTCGGTCTTGACGATGTTTTGGTAATCGCGCGCCGCCATCACGCCCACTCCGCCGGATCACGTGCGTCGATTTGAGGCATCGCGGCTTTCCCTGACAGTGCTCCCGAGACCGGCGGTTGCTCCGCCGTTATTCTTCATACAATTCGATCATTTCAGCAGGCTCGCGCCGATGTCAAACGGAAATGGCGGGCTTCCGTTCGATTTGTATGACTTAAAGAGCTCATGTCAGGCCCCTTGTTCGCATACGCAAAAGCGGGCAAATTATCCAGGATACGAGAAGGATGTCGTGTCGGTCCGTCGCAAGATTGAACAAACCAGGGGTCAGGCTCTCGCATGAAAATCGGCATTGTTAAGGAACGGCGCGCTCA
>DASYDA010000252.1:0-5428 GCA_036499865.1 Dongiaceae bacterium
TGTTCGATCTCTTCCGTCGCCTTGGAAGTCTGATTGGCCAGCGATTTCACTTCGGATGCGACCACGGCGAATCCCTTGCCGGCTTCCCCGGCGCGGGCGGCTTCGATGGTCGCGTTCAGCGCCAGCAGATTGGTCTGACTCGCGATATCGGTGATCATCCGCGTGACTTCGCCGATTTTCTGCGCGGCGGAAACCAGCTTGGCGACCATTTCTTCCGATTTGCGGGCGCCGGCGACCGCGATATTGACGACCCGCATCGATTCCGCGATCTGTCGTGAGATTTCGTTGACCGAACTCGCCAATTCCTCGGAAGCCGCGGCCACCGTCGTCGATTGCTGATCGGCATCGCGCGCGGTCACGGAAAGCGATTGCGCCGTCGTTTCCATGTCATGCGCCGAGCTGGCGACGGATTGGACGGTCGATTTTACATCGTTGACGAAATCAATGGCGGCATTGCTCTGCGCCTTGCTTTCGGTGATGTCGGTGGCGAATTTGACGACTTTCCAGGGGCGGCCATTCAGATCCATCACGGGATTGTAGGAAGCCTCGATCCAGATCTCCCGGCCACCCTTTCCGATGCGCTTGTATTGGGCAGCCTGATATCTCCCGCTGCGCAGGGTCTCCCAGAAGCGGCGATATTCGGCACTCTCCTTATGGGCCGGCTCGACGAACATGCTGTGATGTCGTCCCTGGACTTCCTCCAGCCGATAGCCCATGGCCTTCAGGAAATTCTCGTTTGCGGTGATGATCGTGCCGTCGAGTTCGAATTCGATGATCGCCTGCGACCGGCCGATCGCATCCACTTTGCCGATCAGGTCGGCGAACTGGATTTTCTGCCGGGAGACGTCGGTCGCGTATTTGACCACTTTGAACGGCTTCCCGCTGCCGTCCAGAAGGGGATTGTAGCTGGCTTCGATCCAGACTTCTTTGCCGCCCTTGCCGACCCGCTTGTATTGCGCCGCCTGAAATTCACCGCGGTTCAGCTTCGCCCAGAATTCCCGATACTCGGCACTCTCTTTATAGGCCGGTTCGACGAACATGCTGTGGTGCCGCCCCTGGACTTCCTCCAGCCGATAGCCCATCGCGTTCAGGAAATTCGCATTGGCGGTGATGATCGTGCCGTCCATCTTGAATTCGATGATGGACTGGGATTTGTCCAAAGCAGCCAATCGCGTCTGAGCTTCGCGACCGAACAAGGAAAAAGACACTCGACCCTCCTGAGATCTGGCGTCCATAGCCCGGCGACGCAATATAACGACGATTCTGAGGTGGGAACCTTAATAAGAAGTAACTTTGCCTTTAGCTTTATGATTAATTTATCTATCGATAATAGTGTCCATCCAAATAGAAACGGTTCTCGATCTGGGCGCGGAACGCATTGATCTAGTAATCGCGCCATCAAATATTTACATGAACCGTCTCATTGAAACGCGCGATCGGAGTTCCGCCCATGAGTTCTGCCACCTCCCCCGAATCGGCCTCAAAACCGGCATCGGAATCGGTTCCGCCCAACCTCGAACCCGCCTCGCGGGCGATCGCCATGCCCGCCGACGCCAATCCGAGCGGGGATATCTTCGGCGGATGGCTCCTGTCTCAAATGGACCTGGCGGGAAGCACCGTGGCAACCCGGCGCGCGAAAGGCCGCGTGGTGACCGTCGCCATCACCAGCATGTCATTCAATCACCCGGTTTTCATCGGCGATGAAGTCACCTGTTACGTGGAGATCGCATCGATCGGCCACACGTCGATCGGCATGAAGATTCAAAGCTGGGTACGGCGCGGCATCGGCGACGAGGTGATCAAAGTGACCGAGGGCCTGTTCACTTATGTGGCTATCGGCGAAGACCGCCGCCCGCGGCCGGTGCCGCCTGAGGCTGATAGAAAACCCTAATCCTCTTCCCAGACCAGGCGGTGATAGTCGAAATTGGTTTTGACCAGCGGCTTCACGATCTCGAAATAGGGCGACACATCGAAATCCCGCGGCGTGAACAGGCCCGTCTTCTTGATGTGGAAGACCTCCCGGCTGACGAAGGGCGCCACCTCGACATCGCATTCGGCGTCCGAGTCCTGGGTGATCGGCGCCGGCAGAATGGGATAGTTCACCGAGTAGAAGCTTGCGGCGATCAAGGTCGAGCAGATCGCCCGCGTCGGATCGCCGGCCCCGATCGCCAGCATGCGGCGGCGCAGTGCCACCGGCACCGGCGGATAGGGGAACAGGTAACGGAGCAGATCGACGATGTGATGGGAATCGTATTGCTTCCCCACGTTCCGGAGAGCGAAATCGACCACCTTCTCACGGTCCGCCTTGCTGAGGCCGAAAGGCCGGCAGATCCGGGTATTGAATTTAACGTATTTTGAAATCGATGACAGGCGCACGCCTTCTTCCGCTTCCGCCTCCAGCAGCACATTCGCGTCGAGGTCGATATCTTCGGGCCGCGTGATTTCCGGGCCTACGTAAAGCGTGGCATGCGACCAGGTGGACTGGGTCAGGTATTTGATGATCGCGCTGAGCCGCGTATTGCCCTCGACGAGCAACACGTCGCCGGGCTGCAGGCAGCGCGCCAGCAGCTTTGGCTGCGGCGCGGAGAAGGGCTGATAGTTCCCGGAAGGCGTCGATAGATAATGGAGGATGGCTGTACTGAGACGTTGGGTCAGCGGGCCGAAGGGACCTGACGCGTTGGGAAAACCGGACATGGAAGGGAGGCTCCATTGATCGGGCCCGAGCATAGCGCCGGCCCCGCGAGAGATCAAAATCGACGATAGGGAAAATTCTCGAAATAACCAAAGGTTGCCTGGCCCCTTGATCGCACCCGGAACCGGGATCAGTCTAGCGGGGTTGGTGCCGGGGATGCTGTGCCACCCCCGAGGACCTCCCAGGAACGTCCCGGGGATGTCTGGGTCAGGATCGTTTCAGCGGGCCGTCGGCCGGGAGAACAAGCAATGGGCGCGGTTCGGGCATTCCGCCGGCGATGGCTTACAGTGCCGATCTTCCGCTGGGCCCAAAAGGCGTTGCCGCCCCTCTCCCCCACCGAAGCCGTGGCGATCGAAGCCGGCGATACCTGGTGGGACAGCGCACTCTTTTCCGGAAATCCCGATTGGCAGGCATTGCTGAAGACGCCGGAAGCGAAGCTTAGCACCGAGGAGCAGGCGTTTCTGGATGGGCCGGTCGAAGAGGTCTGCCGGATGACCGACGATTGGGAGGTTCGGTTCAAGCTGTTCGACCTTCCAAGGCCGGTCTGGGACTTCCTGAAACAGCAGCGCTTCTTCGGCATGATCATCCCCAAGGAATTCGGCGGGCTCGGCTTCTCGGCCTATGCGCATTCGCAGGTCATTCGTAAACTCTCGAGCCGCAGCGTCACCCTGGCGGTGACCGTGATGGTGCCGAATTCGCTGGGGCCCGGCGAACTGCTGCTGCAATTCGGCACGCCGGAACAGAAGAAACACTACCTGCCGCGCCTCGCCGATGGCCGGGACATGCCGTGCTTCGGCCTGACCAGCCTCGAAGCCGGATCGGACGCCGCTGCCATGACCGATACCGCGGTGGTCTGTCATGGCGAATACGAGGGCAAGTCGGTTATCGGCCTCAGGCTCAACTGGTCCAAGCGCTACATCACGCTTTGCCCGGTTGCGACCCTGATCGGCCTCGCGGTCAAACTGCATGATCCGGAGCATCTGCTCGGCGCCGATGCGAAACCGGGCATCACCGTGGTCCTGGTACCGGTTGACACGCCGGGTGTCACCACCGGCCGGCGGCATTATCCGGCGCATCAGGTCTTCCAGAACGGTCCCACCCAGGGCAAGGACGTGTTCCTGCCCCTGGACCAGGTGATCGGCGGGAAGGAGCAGGTCGGCCAGGGCTGGAAGATGCTGATGAGCGCCCTGGCGGCCGGACGCGGAATCTCGCTGCCTTCGCTCTCGGCGGCGGGCGCCGCCCTCTCCGCGCGCACCGCAGGCGCCTATGCGCGGATCCGCCGCCAGTTCGGCCTGCCGATCTCGAAATTCGAGGGTATCCACGAGCCGTTGAGCCGCATCGCCGGTTCGGCCTATGCCGTCGATGCCGCGCGGCGGCTCACTTGCGGCGCGCTCGATCGCGGCCACAAACCCGCGGTCATCGCTGCGATCATGAAGGCGCATGCCACCGAGGCTTTGCGCGTCGTCGTCAATGACGCCATGGATATCCATGGCGGCAAGGCCGTGATGGACGGCCCGCACAACTATCTCGGCGATCTCTATCGCGCGGTGCCGGTGGCGATCACCGTGGAAGGCGCCAATATCCTGACCCGCAACCTGATGATCTTCGGCCAGGGTGCCATACGCTGCCATCCCTATCTCTTGTCGGAAATCCGTGCCATCGGCGCCAAGGACATCGACGCCTTCGACAAGGCCTTCTGGGGCCATGTGGGGCATGCCTTGCGCACCTTCTTCCGCGCCTGGGGACGGAGCTGGACCCGAGGACGCGTCGGCCCGACCGCCGGCGACGCGGCGATGCAGCCGCATTTCCGCCAGCTCTCGCGCTATGCGGCGGTGCTGGCCTTTTTCAGCGATATCGCGTTCCTGACGCTGGGCGGCGGCCTGAAGCGCCGCGAGCTTATTTCCGCCCGCCTCGGCGACGTGTTGAGCGAACTTTATTTGCTGAGCGCTGTTCTGAAGCGCTTCGACGCCGAGGGGCGAAGGCCGGAAGACCGGCCCCTGATGGATTGGTGCATGGCGGCCGGCCTCAGCCGCCTCGAAGCGGCGATCGAAGGCATCATCGCCAATTTCCCCAACCGGCTCATCGCCGGTTTATTGCGTTTCATCGCGCCGCATGACGATCGGCGCCGCGCGGGGCCATCCGATCTGCTGACCAGCGCCTGCGCCGATCTGGTGACGCGCCGATCGGATGCGCGGGACCGATTGACGGTCGGGCTTTTCCCGGGATTGGAAGGCGAGCCGCTCGCTCTCCTGGAACATGCCTTGGCTTTGACCGAACAGGTCGAACCGCTCGTTAAGAAGCTGCGGGACAACCGGATCCACGACTGGCATGCTCCGGAAGCGGATTCCGTTTTGAGCACCGCAGATCGCGAACAACTCGCCGAAGCTGAGGCCGCGGTGCATCGCGCCTCCATGGTCGATGATTTCGATCCCCAGGAGCTCCGGCCCCAACGCGATCCGGCGCGCATGGAAGCCGCCAAATGAATCAGACTTCCGCGCAGCATCGCCCGGTTTATATCATCGACGGCGCGCGCTCGCCGTTCCTGAAAGCCCGCGGCAAGCCCGGACCCTTCACGCCGGTCGATCTCGCCGTCGGATGCGGGCGGCCCCTCCTGGCGCGGCAGCCGCTGCCACCCGATGCCTTTGACGATGTGATCTTCGGCTGCGTCAACCCGATCGCCGACGAGGTCAATCCCGGCCGGGTCGCCACCTTGCGGCTCGGCCTCGCGGAATCGAC
>DASYDA010000253.1:0-4938 GCA_036499865.1 Dongiaceae bacterium
AGCGTGACCATGGCGAGGCCCGGTTCCGGAATCGATTGCACCAGCCCCCAGACCTCCAGCGCGGCGCGCGGCCCGTCGGCGATCAGATCGGCGGAAGCGATCTTTCGTGCCGCGATATCGTGGAAGCGGTGTTCATAGAGACCCGAATCATGGGTGAGATAGCAGCCGCTTCGGAGCACGATCTTGATCTGCGCGCTGAAATTGCCCAGATCTTTTGCAAGCCGGCGCCAGGTATCGGCGACCAGATCGAATTCCGCCGATCCACCGGCGGTCACCAGGATCTCGCCATCCGCGAACCAGCTCTCCGCGACGCCGCGCTTCACGATCGCGCCCAGGAAATTCAGGAAGCCGCGCACCTCTTCCGCCCGCTTCTCGGCCGGCTCGGTGCTGATGAGGCCTTCGAAACCCTCGACGCCGCGCAGGGCCAGATGCGGCTTCGCGGCCTGGATTGCGGCGGCGACGTCCGAAGCCGCTTCCAGGCTGCGGCAGCCGGTACGACCGCCCAGAATGCCGCCCTCGAGCAGAACCTGCAGCGGTCGCGCGACCCCGCTCTGCCGCACCG
This sequence comes from Dongiaceae bacterium, assembly GCA_036499865.1. Lineage (GTDB taxonomy): Bacteria > Pseudomonadota > Alphaproteobacteria > Dongiales > Dongiaceae > Dongia. The sequence continues at coordinate 563 of DASYDA010000253.1, forward strand.
CCGCCGCCAATCGCTCGACGCCTGCCACCGAATCCACCAGGCAGTAGAAGTCGAAACTGAGATCGCGCTTCATCTCTTCGAGCACGTAACGGATGCCGGCGCGATCGATGAGCTGGTTCGCCATCACCACGCGATCGATCTCGAAGCGCCGCGCGATGCGAAGCTGATGCGCGGTCGCCACCGTGATGCCCCAGGCACCATCGGCAAGCTGGCGGTGAAACAGATGCGGGCTCATAGTCGTCTTGCCATGCGGGCAGATCTCGACGCCCTGCTCGCGACGGAAGCGATTCATCCAGGCGCTGTTGTGGTCAAGCGCCGATGTCTTCAGCACCGCAATCGGAAACGGCAGATCCTGCTTCAGCAGGTTCCACCCGCATTTCCCGATCTCGCCCAGCGGTACCGGCGCCATTCCGGGCGGATAGCCCTTGAAGCTGTCGTCGATCGCGCGCGCTTCCATTTCCGCCAATGGTGATATTTCAGAAGAATCCTTGGCGGATAAACCTTTGACGATTGTCATGGCATTCCATCCTCGTTCGGCCGCCGGGAGAGTGCGGGTCGCGCAATAGGCCTGTCAAGCGAGGCTGGCTCGCTCCAATCCCTTCCGATGGCGGCGCTTCCCGATCGCGATCGATTGCGGTACCCTCTGCGGGTGCGGCCTTTAACGAGCGGGGGATATATCTTATGGGCATTCTGAGTTGGATCGTCTTCGGCCTGATCGCCGGATTGATCGCCAAGTTCCTGATGCCGGGCCGCGATCCCGGCGGCTTCATCATCACCATCATATTGGGCGTCGCCGGTGCAGTGGTGGGCGGTCTGATCGGCCGCACGCTCGGTTTCGGCGAAGTCACCGGCTTCGATTTCCGCAGCTTCCTGGTGGCCGTGGCCGGCGCCCTGGTGCTGCTCTTCGTCTATCGACTGCTGAAATCGCGCTGAACGTGGAAGGCCGTCAGCCGCGGCGGCCTGCATCCGCGCTGTACGTTGTGATCTCGTCGCCAAGATAGGGATTGTTGGCTTCGCGCAGCTTTGCCGCCGCTTCATCGTAGAGAAACGGCAGAAAAGCGTAACGCTTGCCGCTCAGCACCGGCAGGGCTTCATGCAGCAGCGAGCATGAAAACACCACTGCGCCGCCCGGCGGCGGCGCGAATGTCGCCGAGCCGAATTCCGGAAATGTCAGCTCGCCACCCGTATAATCTCCGGTGTTGAGATTGACCGTCACTGCGAAGCGGCGATGCGCGGTGCCCATCGTGGTGTTGTCGCGATGCGGCCGAAAATAGCCGCCGCCCTCGGTTGCATAACAGCAGACGAGGTAGCGCTCCATCCGCGTCGTCGCGAACTGGAAAGCCTTCTCGATCTCCGGCGCCACGCGGCGACGGATGCAAACCTGGGTCGCTTGCTTCAACGCCGGATCCGCAATAGTCCAATCGGAGCGCCGCTTGTGGCGGTGATCCATGATCTCGACGGTCTTTCCGTCCCGATCGCTCATATACCCGGATTCGGTACCGCCTGCGGCGTCATAGGCCTCGATCAGCCTGCGGCATAGCGCCGGCTCGAAGACGTCCGGGAGAACCAGTACCGGCGCTTGCGTTGCGCCCGGCGCGCGGCCTGCAGGCTTGGGAAGTTCACGCAACATCGCGACGGCGAGCGCCGCCTGCCGCACGGGGTCCGTTTCCAAGATCCGCGCCACGACGCGGAGGTCCCGGCCGAGGATATAGGTGACCCTTTGGAAGCCGTCCGCGAGGCCCTCGGAATCGCACGGCAGCGCGCCATAGAGGCGGCTGACCGCACCGTCCGTGTCCCAGAAGATGTCCATGCCCGGCTGAAGCGCCGAGAGGTCTGGATCGGTGCGGTTGCGCGGGCCTATGGAAACACCGAAGCAATAGTGGTCAGGATCGGCGAACAAGGTCCGCTGCCCACGAAGCCCGTCAATCAGCGCACGGCCGGCCGGATCGTCCCCTGAGCCGAAAAAACAGAGGACGATGTATCGCCCGGCCGCCGATGAGAACTGGAAGCTGGGATTGATGTTGCTCGGCGCCTGGAACCACGGCGCCGGATCGCCAGGCAACCGCCAATGTCGGCGTTCGCTCATGCTTCCCGGCGCCGCCTTATTCCGCCGTTCTATTTCCCCAGATGCTTCTGGAAGAAGCCCAGCGTGCGCTCCAAGGCGAGCTGATGGCTGGCGCGGTCGAAGGAGCCGCGCTCGTCACAGCTGAATCCGTGATCGGCATTGTAGGTGAAGACCTCGACTTCCTGCCGGGCGGCCTTCACCGCCTGGACATCCGTCATGGGAATGCCGTGATCCTTCTCGCCGAAATGCAGCATCACCGGCACCTTCGGTTTTTCATCGGCATGTTTCGCGATCATGCCGCCGTAATAGCCGACTGCGCAGGCGAGGCCTGAGAGCCGCGTCGCCGCCAGGAAAGCGAGCGAGCCGCCCCAGCAATAGCCGACCACGCCCACTTTGCCGCCCGCCTTCGCGGCATCGATCGCCGCTTGCACGTCCAGCAGCGAATCCTCGGTCGAGATGGCGGCGCGGATCTTCACGCCTTCGTCGATCGAGGCCTTGTCATAGCCGAGTTCGACGCCGCGGTTCACGCGATCGAACACCGCCGGTGAAATGGCGACATAGCCCTGCTCGGCGAAACGATCGCAGACCGAGCGGATATGCTTGTTCACGCCGAAAATCTCCTGGATCACCACCAGTCCACCCTTCGGCGTGCCCGTGGGATCGGCGCGATATGCGCCCAGGGTGAATCCGTCCTTCGCCTTCAACTCGATGGCTTTGCCCATCTTACTCTCCTTGTGGGAAATCTTACGCGGGTGGTCTTACGCGGCGAGCAGCCGCGCGTGATGCCGAAGATGATCGGCAACGAAACTCTGGATGAAATAGTAGCCGTGGTCGTAGCCGGCATGACGCCGTGAACTCAATCGCTGCCCGGATTGCGTCGCCGCTTCCTCGAAAGCCTCCGGATAGAGCTGGTCTTTCAGGAACTGATCGGAAAGACCCTGATCAATCAGGATTTCGGAGGGAAAGGCACGTGCCCCAACCAGGACGCTGGCATCATAGGCATTCCATTTCGTTTTGTCGCCGCCGAGATAGCCGGTGAAAGCTTTCTGACCCCAGGGACAGCGGCTTGGCGCCGAGATCGGCGCGAAGGCCGACACGGATCTGTAAAGATCCGGATTCTTCAAAGCGGAGATCAACGCGCCATGCCCGCCCATGGAATGGCCGAAAATCCCGCGCCGCGCGGTATCCACCGGAAATTCCGCGGCGATCAACTCGGGCAATTCCCTATTTACGTAAGAATACATGCGCCAGTGTTGTGCCCAGGGCTTCTCGGTAGCATCGACGTAGAAGCCGGCGCCCAGGCCGAAATCCCAGTCATCGGATTGGCCGGGAATATCCGTGCCGCGCGGGCTGGTATCCGGCGCCACCAGGATCAGGCCGAGTTCCGCCGCGCCCCGTTGCGCGCCGGCCTTGGTCATGAAGGTCTCTTCCGTGCAGGTGAGCCCGGCGAGATAAGTCAGCACCGGCACCTTTTCCCCGGCCGCACTTCCTTGAGACACGCGCGGCGGCAGGAACACCGAGAACTTCATCGGCAGCCCGATCTCCCGCGAATTGTGCCGCAGAAAAAGCTGGCGCCCACCGAAACAGCGATGCTCGGAGAGGATTTCGATACCAGTGCTCATGGGAACTCCACTCTATGTCTCCCTCCCCCGCTCGATAGCCCCCTCCCCCTAGTTGGGGCAGGGTTGGGGAGGGGGTTGCTCTCTCCGCGTGAAGTGTGGGCCGCCGCCGTCCGCGAAGCGAAAGACGACGAGGGGCGCTCTACCAGCAACCCCCGCGGCTCAATAGAGCACCACGCTGCGGATCGACTCGCCCTTCTTCATCAGCTCGAAGCCCTTGTTGATGTCCTGCAGCGGCATCGTATGGGTGATGAGGTCGTCGATATTGATCTTACCGTCCATATACCAATCGACGATCTTCGGCACGTCGGTGCGGCCGCGCGCGCCGCCGAAAGCCGTGCCCTTCCAGACCCGGCCGGTGACAAGTTGGAACGGCCGGGTGGAGATCTCCTGGCCCGCGCCGGCGACGCCGATGATCACCGAGACGCCCCAGCCCTTGTGGCAGCATTCCAGCGCCTGGCGCATGGTCGTGGTATTGCCGATGCACTCGAAGGTGTAATCCGCGCCGCCCTTGGTCAAATTCACCAGATAGGGGACCAGGTCGCCTTCGACTTCCTTCGGATTCACGAAATGCGTCATGCCGAATTTTTCGGCAAGCTTCTTGCGGCCGGGATTGAGATCGACGCCGATGATCATATTGGCGCCCGCCATCTTGGCGCCTTGAATCACGTTCAAGCCGATACCGCCCAGAC
>DASYDA010000254.1:0-4938 GCA_036499865.1 Dongiaceae bacterium
CTTTGGCGGCACCAGCCTGCTGATCGTGGTTTCCGTGACCATGGATACGGTCGCGCAGATCCACTCGCATCTGCTGGCGCATCAGTATGAAGGCTTGATCAAGAAGTCGAAGCTGCGGGGGCGTCGTTAGTGAATCTGATATTGCTGGGGCCGCCGGGGGCGGGCAAGGGGACGCAAGCCAAGAAATTAACCGACGAGCGGGGGCTGGTGCAGCTTTCGACCGGCGACATGCTGCGGGCGGAAGTGGCGTCGGGTTCGCCGCTGGGGCTTGAAGCGAAGAAGATCATGGATGCGGGCAAGCTCGTATCCGACGCGGTCATGATCGGCATGATCGACAAGCGGATCGATCTACCGGATTGTGCCAAAGGTTTCGTGTTGGATGGATTCCCACGTACCGAGCCCCAAGCTGAGGCGCTCGACGCCATGCTGGCGGAGAAGGGCAAGAAGATCGACGCGGTGATTGAGCTGGCAGTCGATGAACCGGCGCTGATCGAGCGGATTTCCGGTCGATTCGAGTGCGCCAAATGTAAGACCGGCTATCACGACAAGTTTCACCGGCCGAAGAAAGACGGGGTCTGTGACAAGTGCGGCAGCACCGAATTCACCCGCCGTGCGGACGATAATGCCGAGACCGTAAAGGCCCGGCTGGTTGCTTACAGGCAGCAGACTGCGCCGATTCTGCCCTATTACCGGAAGAGGCATTTGCTGCATTCCGTGGACGGGATGGCGCAAATGGACGAAGTGGCCCGGCAAATCGATGCCGTGCTGGAAGGCGTTAAGGTTTAACGCTTTGTTTTGATTGAGATAACTTGTGCCCATGCGGATCTGGCACAAAGGTTGACGCGCAAGCGAATCTTTCTATAATGCGCGCCGCTCGACCACCCAGGGTGACCGAAATGTTTCGTGTCGCCTAGATCCGGGAATTTTGAGGAGACTGCAACGTGGCGCGTATTGCTGGCGTCAATATCCCGACGCAAAAACGGGTGATCATCGGCCTGACCTATATCACCGGCATCGGTCCGGCGAAGGCCAAGGAAATTGTCGAGAAAGTGGGTATTCCAGCCGAACGGCGCGTCAGCCAGCTGACCGACGCCGAGGTCTCGAAGATCCGCGAAGTAATCGACCAGGGCTACACCGTGGAAGGCGATCTGCGTCGCCAGACCGCGATGAATATCAAGCGTTTGATGGATCTCGGCAGCTATCGCGGCCTGCGCCATCGCAAAGGCCTGCCGGTTCACGGCCAGCGCACCCACACCAATGCCCGCACCCGCAAGGGCAAGGCTGTGGCGATCGCCGGCAAGAAGCAGGCCACGAAGTAAGGTTTTGGATTTGGCGTCGGCGATGAGCGCGGCGCCTCGATAAGGAACGGAAGACGAGATGGCCAAACCAGCAGCAGCCGCAGCAGGAGCACCCGCAGGTCAACGCGTGCGCCGCCGTGAGCGCAAGAACATCACTTCGGGCGTCGCCCATGTGAATGCCAGCTTCAACAACACCATGATCACCATCACCGATGATCAGGGCAACGCGGTCGCCTGGGCCTCTTCCGGCAGCAACGGCTTCAAGGGTTCGCGCAAATCGACCCCCTATGCCGCGCAGGTCGCCGCGGATGCCGCCGCCAAGAAGGCGATGGAGCATGGCGTGAAGACTCTGGAAGTCCAGGTGCGCGGCCCGGGCTCCGGCCGCGAGAGCGCGCTTCGCGCGCTGCAGGCCGCCGGCTTCACCATCACCTCGATCCGTGATGTGACGCCGATCCCACATAACGGCTGCCGGCCGCCAAAGCGCCGCCGCGTCTGATCTAAATTTAAAGCCGGGCTCGATTTAGCCCGGTTTCTATGTGTTCGAAGGCGGGTTCTCTGTTGGCCAAAACAGGGCCCGCTTTTCGAATTTCAGATTTCGAACGACCGAGGACCCGAGCGATTGGATGGCTGCGGGCCTTGATGTGAAAGGGCGAATACCGTGATTCAGAAAAATTGGACTGAGTTGATCAAGCCGAACAAGAAGATCGATGCGGCCGGCGACGCGAAGCGTTTCGGCACCCTGGTCGCCGAGCCGCTGGAGCGCGGTTTTGGTCTGACACTCGGCAATGCTTTGCGCCGCGTGCTGCTGTCCTCGCTGCAGGGTGCTGCGGTGACGGCGGTGCATATCGAAGGCGTGCTGCACGAATTCTCTTCGGTCCCGGGCGTCCGCGAGGACGTTACGGACATCGTTCTCAACATCAAGCAGATCGCGCTGCGTATGGCCGGTGACGGCCCGAAGCGCATGCGCCTGAAAGCTCAGGGTCCAGGCGAAGTGAAGGCCGGTCAGATCGAAACCGGCCACGACATCGAGATCCTCAATCCGGATCTCGTGCTGTGTACGCTCGACCAGGGCGCCAATTTGACCATGGAGTTCACGGTCAATACCGGCAAGGGCTACATCGCTGCCGCACAGAACCGTCCCGAGGACGCGCCGATCGGTCTCATCCCGGTCGATGCGATCTTCTCGCCGGTCCGCAAGATCTCCTACAAGGTCGAGAACAGCCGCGTCGGCCAGGTCACCGACTATGACCGCCTGTCGCTGCAGATCGAAACCAACGGCGCGATGACCCCGGAAGATGCGGTGGCGATCGCCGCTCGCATTCTCCAGGACCAGCTGCAGCTCTTCATCAACTTCGAAGAGCCCACCGCGGCGATCTCGGAAGAGCGCACCTCGGAGCCGCCGTTCAACCGCAACCTGCTGCGCAAGGTGGACGAGCTCGAACTTTCAGTGCGTTCAGCGAACTGCCTGAAGAACGACAACATCGTCTATATCGGCGATCTGGTTCAAAAGACTGAAGCCGAGATGCTGCGCACCCCGAACTTCGGGCGCAAATCCTTGAACGAGATCAAGGAGGTGCTGGCGCAGATGGGTCTCCACCTCGGGATGGAAATTCCGAATTGGCCGCCCGAGAACATCGAGGAATTGGCGAAGCGTCTCGACGAGCCGTATTGAGCCAAGCGCGTTTCTGAATAGGGCCAACCGGCCCGAACCCGTCGTTCACGGCGTCCGGCAACAAGCCGGCGCCGCGGCGGCTGGGTCCCGCAGTCGGCCTTGCCGGAATTGATGTGAAACATCCGGAAGGCCAGTGAGAGAGGAGAGGAACCATGCGTCACGGTATGTCTGGGCGTAAGCTCAACCGGACCAAGAGCCATCGTAAGGCATTGTTCATGAACCTGGCGCAGGCGCTGGTGAAGCATGAGCAGATCAAGACGACGCTGCCGAAGGCGAAGGACTTGCGTCCGATCGTTGAAAAACTGGTCACTCTCGGCAAGCGCGGCGGTCTCCATGCCCGCCGCCAGCTCATCTCTCACATCCGGGACGAGAAGCTGGCCGACAAGCTGATGACGGTTCTGGCCGATCGCTACAAGTCGCGTGCAGGCGGTTACACCCGCGTGCTGAAGGCGGGCTTCCGCTATGGCGATATGGCCCCGATGGCGGTGATCGAGTTCGTGGACCGCGATCCGGCCGCCAAAGGCCAGGATTCCGGGCCGACCGCCGAGAAAAAGGAAGGCGACGAAGCCGAGGCGGCTTGATCCTCTCGGCGAGGCCAATAGAGATCAGGGGGCGGCATCGATTGCCGCCCCTTTTGCTTTTGCGTGTCGGAGAACTATCTTTGAGTTCGGCTTTGAGAATGGATGAGACGGACCGATGAAACCGCGCCCTTGGATTCGCTTGGCTGCCGCTCTTCTGCTTTGTGGAACCTTCGCGACCGCTGCCGGCGCGCAGGACGTCGTGCCGCAGTCGAAAACCCAGATCGAGCTCACCTTCTCGCCACTGGTGAAGCAGGCTGCTCCGGCGGTGGTCAACGTCTTCACCCGCACGGTGGTGAAGGAACGGCAGAGCTCGCCGTTCTTCAACGATCCGTTCTTCCAGCAGTTCTTCGGCGACCAGTTCGGCGGCAAGCCGCGGGAACGCGTCCAGAATTCCCTCGGTTCGGGCGTTATCGTGCGGCCAAACGGGCTGATCGTGACCAACAACCATGTCATCGAAAACGCGGACGAAATTCGCGTGGTTCTGAGCGACGGGCGCGAATTCCCGGCCAAGGTGATTTCGTCCGATGAGAAATTCGATCTGGCACTGCTCCAGATCGACACCAAGGGCGAACAGTTTCCGATCCTGCAATTGCGGGATTCCGACGATCTCAATGTCGGCGACTTGGTACTCGCGATCGGCAATCCCTTCGGCGTCGGGCAGACCGTCACCATGGGCATCGTCTCCGCCGTCGCGCGGACCAATGTCGGCGTCAACGATTACGGCTATTTCATCCAGACCGATGCGGCGATCAATCCCGGCAATTCCGGCGGCGCCCTCATTTCGACCGACGGCAAGCTGATCGGCATCAACACTGCTATCTATTCCCGCAACGGCGGCGGCAGCATCGGCATCGGCTTCGCCATCCCGTCGAATATGGTTGCGCGGGTCATCGATGCGGAAGCCGGCGGCGGCAAGCTGGTCCAGCCCTGGATCGGCGTTTCCGGCGAGGTGGTGACGGCCGACATCGCAACCAGCATGCGTCTCTCGCATCCGGGCGGCATTGTTGTGCGCCAGCTCTATCCGGGTGGGCCGTCCGAGAAGGCGAAGATCATGCCGGGGGACGTCATCGTCGGCGTCAACAGCCGCGAGGTGAGCGATCCCGGCGGGCTGCGCTTCCGCCTGGCGACATTGCAGATCGGCACCCAGGCGACCATCAATCTCATTCGAAAAGGTCAGAAGCTCGATATTCCGGTCTCGCTCATCAAGGCGCCGGAACAACCGCCTCGGCAGGAGACCCAGCTGAAGGGGCGCGAGCCACTGGCCGGCGCCGTCGTGGTCAACCTCTCGCCGGCGGTCAGCGACGAACTCAGCATCGGCGAATGGCAGGGCGTCGCCGTCCTGAAGATCCGGCGCGGCAGCTATGCCGACCAGTTCGGATTGGAGCCC
>DASYDA010000255.1:0-7798 GCA_036499865.1 Dongiaceae bacterium
TCGCGGCGATAGACGATGATGTCGCCGAGGAACTGGCCGTCCTTCCTGAGCGGCACGCCCAGCAGGCTGTGCCCGCCGCCGAGATCGACCAGAGCCTTCGGGAGCGGATTGCCGGAGCGGTAATCCTCGCTGTCGGCGACGTCGGCGATATAGATCAGGTTCTCGCCCGCCAGCATGCGGCCATGAGCGCTGCCCTTGCCGGGCCTGTGCGCGGCCTTGGTGAGGAACTCCCGATAGGCCTTGGTGGCGCCGCGGATCGCGACGGGATGCTGGAACTCGCCATCATAGGTCCAGAGCACGCCGAACGCCGCCTCGCAGAGTTTGAGCGCGCGGTCGAGCAGCGCCTCGAACACCGGCGCCAGCTCGCCTGCCGCGGCGTTGATCGCCTGCAGCACCTCGGAACTCGCCGCCTGCTGCGCCCGTGCCTGGTCGCGCTCGGCCTCGGCCAGCTCCAGACGGTTGCGCAGTTCCTGGTTGGCGCGCTGGAACTGGGCGGCCAAGGATTGGCTCGGGAGGGTCTCGGTCATGCAGGGCGCTTAATCGCCGCCATCTACTTCCTGAGTGCGCGCTCGATCTGCACGCGCAGGGGGCCGGCCTTTTTGATCGCGTCGAGCACTTGCTTCTGGGTCTTCTTGTGCTTGGCCATCAGCGCCTCGACTTCGTAGGTCTGGTCGGCCGTCACGTGGTCATGGTCGGGCTTGCCGGCCGCGGGTTTGGCTGTCGGGGCCTTGTCGTCGGACATGGCTGCTCTCCCCTGGTTTCGCCGTCTATTTGCGGGCGTTCCTGGAATGAGGACAGCAACCTTCCAGAGAGTCCAGCACCGATTGCGCCCCCTTGGACGGCCGTTTCGGCCGCCGGACGCGCTTCTGCCACCCCTTTTTGACACCGGACCGGACGGTTCATGCATACCGCCAACGAAATTCGCCGCGTGTTTCCCTGGCCCTTAATCCACACCGCAATCCGATTCGAGTTTCCCGGAATTCGGGTTATGCGAAGCCGGGTTTTGCAGATGCGAAAAAGTTGACGCGGGATCGCCGCACGCGAAGGCTCTACGCGCCCAAGGTGAGGAGTTCCTCGACGAAAGCACCGTATTGCCGTTGCCGGTCGACCAGGTGAATCTCGAGAATCCAATGCCTTTGGCGGCCGGCGTTGTCGTGGCTTCGTAGCGGCGCGTGGTTTTTCGGGTGGATGTAGAGCGAGACGCGGTCGTTCGGTATTCGCTCATGCGGGAACTCGCCGACGAGATGGCCGGCATGTTCATTGCCGAAATCCCGCTTCATGCGTGCGGCCGTCTGGACGGCGAAACGATAGAGGTCGCTTCCGGTGATATCGCGATGTGCGAGGAAATGCGCTTTGACCTCGCGGAAGGCCTGTTCCGCTTGCCGGCGGATTTCCTGCTTGCCGGGATCCTCGCCGAGCACGTAGGTGCGGCCGAAATCGGCCTCCCATTCCGCGAAAACCGGGCCGAGATCGAGATAAACGATGTCATCGGCTGCGATGATCCGATCTTCCGGGTCGACCTGATAGGGATGGACGGTGTTCGGTCCCGTCCGCAGAATGCGCTTATGCCAGTGTCGCCCTGCGCCATAGCGGTCTCGGGAGAGTTTATAGATTTCCCTGCTGACCTGGCTTTCCGACAGACCCGCGCGTATGAGGCCGGAGCGTTCGATCTCCGCGAAAAGGGCCCGGGCTTTGTCTTGCGCCGCCAGGAGCGCTTGTGCCCGCTTATCGTCCGGTTCAGGTTTCAGTCCGACGCGTCGCGACAAAAACCTCGTCAGGACCGTGGGTACTCGCATAACGATCAAACACTTTTACTGACTCTCACTCCGGTATTCACGGGTTTGACGGCAAGGTCAATTTGATAAATCCGGCAATTCTCGCGGTGATCGCGCTCCCTCGGGCGAAACCGCGGATTCAGGCCATATCGGCGAAACGGACTCACGTTTAATTGATGAACCTCTTGAAAAAACGAAGGCGCCGCCGCAAATGCGGGTTTTGATCTCCAGCCGATTTCTTTCGTCACAAAAATAGAATTCCATCGAATGGGAGATAACGCTCGCACTCCTGGGGTGTGAAACTTTTGCTGCAACCGCATGCGACCCGCGAAGGCCGCGTGCATCCAGTCTGCGTCTCGTTTTTTCCGTCACTCTGCATCCATAGAGGCCTCTCTCATGCAAACCAAAGCCTATGCGGCGCAATCCGCCACCACACCGCTTGCCCAGACCGTTATCGAACGCCGCGCGATCGGCGCCGATGATGTCGGCATCGAAATTCTCTATTGCGGCGTCTGCCATCCCAGCGTTCCCGGCCATGAGATCGTCGGCCGCGTCACCGCGGTCGGCAAGAATGCTTCGAAGTTCAAGGTGGGTTCGCTGGTCGGCGTCGGCTGCATGGTCGATAGCTGCAAGCATTGCCCCTCTTGCGATGCCGGTCTGGAGCAATATTGCGACAACGGCTTTACCGGAACCTATAACGGCCATGCCTTCGGCACCGGCGACAACACGTTCGGCGGCTATTCGACCGCGGTCGTGGTCGATCAGCGTTACGTGCTGGCGATCCGTCACGGCGAGAAGGATCTCGCGGCGGTGGCGCCGCTGCTTTGCGCCGGCATCACCACCTGGTCGCCGCTGCGCCACTGGAAGGCCGGGCCTGGCAAGAAGGTCGGCGTGGTCGGAATCGGTGGCCTCGGTCATATGGGAATAAAATTGTCCCATGCGCTGGGTGCGCACACCGTCGCTTTCACCACATCCGCGGGCAAGCGTGCCGACGCCAAGAAGCTGGGCGCGGACGAAGTCATCGTCTCCACCAGCCCGGAGGAAATGGCCGCGCATGCCGGCAGCTTCGATTTCATCCTGAATACGGTCGCGGCATCCCACGACCTCGATGCCTATATCAGCCTGCTCAAGCTCGACGGCGCCATGACCCTGGTGGGCGCGCCGCCGACGCCGCATCCCTCGCCGGCGGTCTTCAACCTCCTGCTGAAGCGCCGCAGTCTGGCGGGCTCGATCATCGGCGGCATTCCGGAGACTCAGGAGATGCTGGACTTCTGTGCCGAGAAGGGCATCACCTCGGATATCGAGATGATCAAGATGCAGGATATCGATAACGCCTTCGGGCGCATGCTGAAGAGCGATGTCAAATATCGCTTCGTCATCGACATGGCGAGTCTGAAGGCTGCTTAGGCCGGAGAGAAGCCGGGGTGTCGGAACCCACCGATACCCCGGACTTCGTTGGACTCACTCCTTCGGATTCAGTGGCAGCAAGAACCCGGGCTCTCCGGCGTCTCGGTCGGTTTCGTTTCGCTCTTTTCATCCGGCATCCACCGGCCGTTCGGATGGACGTGGCCCTTGGCCTCGTAGCGGTCGTGGTGCCGCACCCAATCGCCCATGCTGAAGGTCGGGCCGTTTTCGTTGCGGCCCTTGGGCGTGATGTCGAGCAAAGCATAGAGGCCGAGCCCTTCCTCGCCGCCGCGGCCGAACTGGGAATAGGTGTGGAAGATCTCGCCTTTCTCGTTCTTGTAGAAGACGCTGTCGCCCGGAAGATCCTCCAGCGGCACCTCTCCCTTGCGATAATTGTAGACCGCGTCGGCCTTGGCGATCTGCTCCGGCGTGAAGGAGACGTTGAAGTCGTAATTGAAATCGCTGCCATGGGAGGAGACCCAGCGGAAGCTCCAGCCCATGCGCTTCCTATAGGCCTCGATCTCCCTGATGGGCGCCCGCGCCACGACGACATAGGCGACATCCTGGTTCTGCAGATGCACCAGGACCGGATCGATATGGTCGGAGCCGAATGAGCAGCCGACGCAACCTTCCTTCTGGCCCGGCGCTAGCATGAAGTGATAGGTGACGAGCTGGCTCTTATCGCCGAAGAGATCGGCCAGGCTCAGCTTGCCTTCCGGCCCTTCGAACACATAGTCCTTCTCGACCTTCACCCAGGGCAAAGCGCGCCGCTCTTCCGCCAGGCGATCCTTCATCCGGGTCCATTCCTTCTCCTTCGCGAGCAGCGCCGCGCGCATCTCCAGCCATTCCTCGCGGGAGACCACCTCGTGGTTGGCGTCAAACGGTTTCGTCTCGGATGATCCGTCCATGGCTTTCCTCCTCTCACATCGTTTTCAGGTAATCGGCCAGGAGATCGAAGGTCTCGCTCCAGCCTTCGTTGTGCAGGTCGCGGGCAGTGGCGGATTCGAATTCCGCTTGATGGAAATGCATCTCGGTCTTGTTGCCTCTGGCGGTGAAGGTGATGGTCACCAGGGTCTCGCGTTTCGACGCGCCGGTCTCACCTTCCCAGGCCGTGGTGAAGACCAGCCGCTCGTGGGGCGTCACGTCCTTGTAGACGCCGTTCGCCCAGTGCTCGGTGCCCTCCGGTGAGCGGATGCCGAAGCGGAACTTGCCGCCGACCCGCGCATCCGCCTTGTAGCTCATCACCGTGAAACCCTTCGGGCCCCACCAGCGCGCGAGATGCGCGACGTCGGTCCAGGCCTTGAAGACCAGCGCCCGCGGTGCTTCGAACACCCGCGTGATCTCGAGCACGCCGGCGCTGCCGGTCTTGTCCCCGTCGAGGCTATTTCTTGCGGACATTCTTCGCTCCCTTTCCGCTGCTCTTCGGCTTGCCCTGCAACTCCTGCAGATAATCGTCCAGCCGGTCGAAGCTGGCGTCCCAGAAGCGGCGGTAGGGTTCCACCCAATCGGCGATCTCCTTCATCGGCCCCGCTTCCAGCCGGCAGGGGCGCCATTGCGCATCGCGGCCGCGCGCGATCAGCCCAGCGCGTTCCAGCATCTTCAGATGCTTGGAGACCGCCGGCAGGCTCATGTCGAAGGGTGCTGCCAGCTCCGTCACCGAGGCCTCGCCTGAAGCCAGCCGCGCCAGGATGGCGCGACGCGTCGGGTCGGCTAAAGCGGTGAAGGTGATGCTCAGCGGGTCCGGGCTCATGATCGGGTCGTTCTCATATTTAACTAATAGGTTAAATAAGATCCGGAAGGCCGGCTGTCAAGCCGCCTCAGCTTATTGTCCCGCATTGTCGACCGGCCCCGGCGGCCGGCCCGGTATCCGCGTGGCAAGGCCGCTGGCGACCAGCGTATAGACGAGGCAGGCGGCAGCCTGCGCCCTCAAAGGCACGCCGCGGTCGATCAACAAGCCCATGATGACGGGCGAAGCGCCGCTCGCCACCACCAACGCGGCCTCCACCAGGGAACGCACCCGCGCCAGCATGGACGGCCCATAGAGCTCTACCCAGAGCGCCGTCGCCAGGGTCGAAGCCACCGCTGAAGTGAGCCCGATGAGAATAAGATAGATCGGCGCCACCCAAATGGAATCGCTCACGGCGAGCGCCAGCATGCCGAGGCCGAGCGGGGCCAGAAACAAAGGCATCAATCTTCGCGGCCCCATGCGATCGATCAGCGGGCCGATCGCCAGCACCGCGAAGGCCTGGCAGATCGCATAGGCGACGAACCATCCCGCCACCCAGCCGAGGGTCCAGCCTTTTTCCTGCGCCAGGCGCGCCTGATGAAAGAAGAACCCGGTGCTGATGAAAGGCGAGGCCAGGATCGCCGGCAGGGTGAACAGCAGGCGCGGGTCCCGCCACAGCGGTTGCCTCGCTGTCGCCGCCAGGAGTTTCCGGCGATTGCGGATATCGGCATGTTCATCCGGCTGGTGTGGCAGGAAGGCGAGCGCCAGCGCCGTGCCCGCCACCACGATTGCCGCGCCGGCGACCCATGAAAGCCGCCAGCCGATGGCGCCCATGGCGGCCACCGCCGCCAACGGGAGCACCGCTTGCGCCACCGAGAAGCCGAGGGCGACCACCCCGAGCGCCTTGCCGGAATCGGCGGGGAAGGCGCGCGCCGTCGCGGTGAGGCCGGTATGCACCATCAGCCCCTGGCCGCCCAAGCGCAGGAAATAGAAAGCGATGGCCAGCACGACCACCGAGGGTGCGGCGGCGGTAAGCAGGCAGGCGGCGGCCAGCAGCGCCGCCACGCAGCAGGTGTAGCGCCGCACGGTGGTGATGTCGATCAGCCGGCCGACCCAGGGCAGGGTCATCGCGCTCCCGAAGGTGCCGACGGCGTAGGCGGTGCCGAGACCGCCGTCGGAAAGCCCGAAGGCGGCGCGGAAATCCACCCCGAACAGCGAGACGTAGAAGGTCTGGCCGAAGCTCGACAGCAGCATCAGCAGCGCGCCGAACAACAGCCCGTCCCAATGCTTGGCGAGGAACCGGAAATAGGAACTCTTCATGGGATGGGCGGGGGATCTTTGCGCGCGGCGTGAGCCGCAACTTCGCCGCAATTTCCTCGCCGCGCAAGCCGTGTCGGGGAAAGCCTGCCCTGCGACCGGCGCATGCGCGCCGGCATTGGCCAGAGCCTCATCCACCGACGTTCATGCCGCCCCCCGCACGACACCCCGTTTCTTCATGATAGACTAATCCCGACCGGCCACCGAGCGTATCCGTATCCCACCTGTTCCGAAGAGGGCATCCTTGAACGACTCTCCTATTCCCGGCTTCCACAGCTTCGAGCCGAGCCAAGGCCATGGCCTCGCCCATGATCCCTTGAATTCCATCGTGGCGCCGCGCCCGATCGGCTGGATCTCCAGTCTCGACGCGCAGGGCCGCCGCAATCTGGCGCCATACAGTTTCTTCAACCTGCTCTCTTATGTGCCGCCGATCCTCGGCTTCAGCAGCACCCTGCGGAAGGACAGCCTCGGCAATGCCGAGCAGACCGGCGAATTCGTCTGGAACCTGGTCACCAGGAAGCTGGCCCAGGCGATGAACGCCACCAGCGCCAGCGTGCCCCCCGGGGTGGACGAGTTCGAACTCGCCGGCCTCACTCCGGCGCCGTCGCTGAAGGTGAAGCCGCCGCGCGTCGCCGAAAGCCCGGTGGCCTTCGAATGCAAGGTGATCGAGGTCATTCGCCTCAAATATGCCGATGGCCGCCCGACCAATTCCTGGCTCACTTTGGGCGAGGCGGTGGCGATCCATATCGACAAGGCGCTGATCGAAAACGGCGCTTATAATACTGTACTAGCGGAGCCCATCGTCCGCGGCGGCGGCCCCGCGGATTACTTCACCATCGGCGAGGAGCAGCGTTTCCGGATGACACGGCCCGGTTGAATACGAAGTTCGTCATACACCCTGATGCCGCTTGCTTCCGGTCCGCCGAAAACCTAGCTTAAGGCCTCAAGCCGGGGCTCACGAAAGCATGGACGAAGCTTCCACTTATCCGCGAACCACCTCGCTGGATTTCCTGAACCGCTGCTCGGCGACGATGGCCGCGTTCCACCGCTATTGGGACGGCAAGCGGAACGGCCGTCTGATGCCGGCCCGTGCCGATCTCGATCCCTTGGAGATGCGCGCCTGGCTGCCCGGCATCGTGCTGGTGGATGTGGCGCCGCGCGATCCCAAGGAGGATGGCGGCTCGTTTCCCTACCGGCTCACCTATCGCCTGGTCGGCACCCGCGCCACCGGCATCCGCGGTCGCGAGGCCACGGGCAAGACGGTGGAAGCGGCCTATTTCGGCACCAACCTGCCCGATGTGCTGGAGAATTATCGGCTGGTGATCGAGCAACGCACCCATGTCTATGACTGGAACCGCTCGCGCTCGCCCACCGGCCTGATGCGCCTCGCCGAGACCCTGCTGCTGCCGCTCTCCAGCGACGGCGAAACGGTGGACAAGGTCTTCATCTATTTCGAGGTCGCGGGAATCTGAGCGCATCGCGCGCGTCTTCGCCGCGAATTTCCAATCGGCAATGACGTCCGGCCCCGCATTGCGCGACGGCGCATCCGCGCCGTCGTCCCCGCCGCCTATCGCGA
>DASYDA010000256.1:0-4563 GCA_036499865.1 Dongiaceae bacterium
TGTAAGCGACTGAAACAGCAATGAAATTGCCAGCCACTTCAATGCATTCGCCGGGCGGCCCATGGCCGTCTCCTCTTCACGTTGGAATCAGCGAGGACAAGAATGCAAGTTTCTCGCCATTTCCCGCCAAGATGGAGGCCACCGGCAAAGGAAAGGGGGCAAAGGAAAGGGGGCAAAGGAAAAGGGGCCGCCGCGCCCTGCGCAACGACCCCTCGAATCTGGCTCCCCGAGCTGGACTCGAACCAGCGACCTGCGGATTAACAGTCCGACGCTCTACCAGCTGAGCTATCGGGGATCAGGCTGTCTCGGCGCCCGACGGCGCAGCTTATAGCAAAGCAGGCAGGGCGCTGCAAATACCTTATCACGGGTGGTCGCAACATCTAACTATTTGAGATCGCCGTGTATTTGCAGCTAGGCGGCGACTTTGGCGCCGCGACCATAGAGTAGCAGCATGGCGACGATGACCGCGCCGTAGACGACCTGCCGGTGCGCCTCGGTGATCTCGAAGCCGGGGATGCGGATCACCGACAGAATCGATTGCAACAGGGTTATCAGGATGACGCCGGCCACGGTGCCGAGATAGGTGCCGCGGCCGCCGAGGATCGAGGTGCCCCCCAGCACCACGGCGGCGATGGCCGGCAAGAGGTAGGGATCGCCCATTCCCTGATAGGCCTTGGTGGAATAGCCGGCGAGCAGGGTTCCGGCAAAGGCCGCGAGCCCCCCCGAGATGGCGAAGACCGCGACCATGACGCGCTGGGTGCTGATGCCGGAAAGATAGGCCGCGACCTCGCGGTTGCCGATGGCATAGATCGCCCGGCCGAAGATCGTCTTGCGCAGCAGGAAGGCGGTGGCAACGCCGACCGCGATCCAGACCAGGACCGGATTGGGCACCACGCCGAACAGGAACCGGCCGGTGGCGAGGTCGTGCATGCTGTCGGGCGCCATGTCCTGGGGCGCCGCGCCGCCGGTGCGCATGATCATGAAACCCTGCGCCACCGCATTGATGCCGAGGGTGAAGATCATCGAGGGCACGCGCAGATAGGCGACGCCGATGCCGTTGATGATGCCGAAGATCACGCCGCAGAGGATGCCGACGGGGATCGCATAAACCGGCCCCCAAGGCCCCCAGCCGGCGGCGGCGGTCGACATCATGCCGCCGACGGTGATGATCCAGGGCAGCGAGAGATCGATCTGGCCGAGCAGGATCACCAGCATCATGCCGGTGGACATCATGGCCAGGAAGGATGCGGATTGCAGCTGGATCAGCAGGTAGTCCGGCGACAGGAAATCCGGATTGGTGATCGCCGCGACCAGCAGCAGCACGACGATGCAGGCGAAAGCCGTGGCGACCGCTGGATCGATGCCGAGCTGCTTCAAGCGCGTGGAAAGTGTTTGAGCCATGCCGGTTACCCGAAGAGCCAATTATCCGAAAAGATCGAGGCGATTGCGGACGCGAAACAGGCGGAACGAACCGAGGCAGACCGAGACAAGCAGCACGATGCCGAGGAACAAAGGCTGCCAGAGCGGGTCGAGGTCGAACACGAACAGCAGGTCGCCGATGGTGCGGAAGATCAAGGCGCCGAAGATGGCGCCGACCGCGCTGCCGCGCCCGCCGAACAGCGAGACGCCGCCGAGCACCACCGAAGCGATCGAGTTCAGCGTATAGGCATTCGCATTGGCCGAAGAAGCCTCGCCGGTATAAGTCACGAAGGTTATGAAGATGCCGGCGATCGCCGAGAGCAGGCCGGAGAGGCAATAGGCCGCGAACTTGGCGCGCCGAATGTGGAGGCCCGACATATAGGCGGCCTGTTCCGACGAACCGACCGCATAGACCACGCGGCCCAGCATCGATTTGCGGAACGGCACCCAGATGACCAGCATGATCAAGACCAGAACGACGAGGCTGGCCGGGATGCCGCCGGGAAGCTGGTTGGTGAGGAAATCCGCCAGGTCCTCGTTGACGTCGCCGCCGGGCTGGGGGCGCAACAGCAGCGCGAAGCCGAAGAAGACGGCGCCTGTTGCGATCGTGGTGACGATCGGCTGCAGGCGCCCGTAGATCACGATCAAGCCGTTGACCGCGCCACAGGCAAGCCCCGCCAGCAGCACGCCGACGATTCCGAGGCAGGTCATGAACGGAGAACCGATCACGATGTAGGATGCCAGGCAATTGCAGAGCACGAGGATCATGCCGACGGAGAGGTCGATGCCGGCGGTGAGCACGACGAAGGTTTGGGCCACGGCGACCAAAGCGAGCAGCACGCCTTTGTTCGCCGCCGTCTGCACCACATCTGCGCTGAAACCCGCCGGATGGTTCGAGGTGTAGATGGCGAACATTGCGACGAAGACGACGAGCGCCAGCAAGGTGCCTCTATGCTCGCCGAAGCGATAACGCCAGTCGCTGCTGCGCGACATCGGGGGGGCCTGGTCCGTCATCGTCCGGCTCCTGCAAGTGCGGGAAGTGCGGCGTCGGTCCCTCCAGACCCGAGATTGAGAGCGCTCGAGACGAGGGCGCGCTCGGTTATTTCCTCGCCGGAGAGCACGCGGCCGACGGCGCCGTCATAGAGCACCAGCACGCGGTCGCAGCAGCCCACCAGCTCGTCATAGTCGGTCGAATAGTAGACGATGGCGGCGCCGGCATCGGCCAGCTTGCGCAGCAGCTGATAGATCTCGGCCTTCGTGCCGACGTCGATGCCCCGGGTCGGGTCGTTGAGCAGAATGACCCGCGGCTTGGTCATCAGCCATTTGGCGATGACGATCTTTTGCTGATTGCCGCCGGAGAGCGTCCCGACCGCGACAGCGGTACCGTCGGTCTTGATCGCAAGCAGCGAGACCATCTCGTCGATCGCGCGATTCTCCGCGTCGCGGTCGACGACACCGCCACGCGCGAAGCGCTTCAGCGAGGCCATGGAAAGGTTGTCGCGCACCGACATCGGCAGCATCAGGCCTTCGGTCTTGCGGTCCTCGGGGATGAGGGCCATGCCGACGGCATTTCGCTTGGCGTCGCGCGGCCCCCTGATCGTCACCTTTTGGCCGTCGATCAGGATGTCGCCGGAGCAGCCGCGGAGCACGCCGAACAGGGACAGTAGCAATTCGCGCTGTCCCTGGCCGTCGAGGCCGCCGAGGCCGACGATCTCGCCAGCGCGAACTTGCAGCGAGACGTTCCTCAGCCGGTTGTTCCAGCAGAGGTCGCGCACTTCCAGAGTCGGCGCCTTGTCGGCCGGCAGCGGCTCCGGCTTGGGCGGGAAGACGTGGCTGTATTCGCGCCCAATCATCATCTCGACGATCTCGTTGTCGTTCTTGGCGCCCGCCTTGAAAGTGCCCACGTTGCGGCCGTTGCGGAACACCGTGCATTCGTCGGCGAGTTCGGCGATCTCCGCCATGCGGTGCGAGATATAGAGCAGCGCCAGGCCCTCCTGCCGCAGGCGCTTCAGGACGGCGAAGACCTTGCGGACATCGGCGGCGGTCAGCGCCGAGGTCGCTTCGTCGAGGATCAGGATGCGCGGCCTGCGGATGAGGGCCTTGGCGATCTCGACCAATTGGCGCCGGGAGAGCGGCAGGTCCTTCACCGGCGCCAGCGGATGGATGTCCTCGCCGCCTGCGCGGGCGAGCGCTTCCTCGGCGATCCGACGTTGCGCCTTGCGGTCGATTAGGCCGAAACGCTTCGGTGGATTGCTGATGCAGATATTGTCGGCGACCGACAATTCCGGCACCAGCGAGAGTTCCTGAAAGATGCAGACGATGCCGGCGGCGTTCGCCGCGGCCGGGCCTGAGAATGAGGCTTCCTTGCCGTCAAGCGTCATCCGCCCCTCATTGGGCTGGACTACACCGGCCATGATCTTCATCAGCGTGGATTTGCCGGCGCCGTTCTCGCCGAGCACGCCGTGGATGTGGCCGGCTTCGACGGTCAAGTCGGCATGGGTGAGGGCGTTGACGCCACCGTAGCGCTTGGAAACCCCTTCCATCCGAAACAGAGGGACGGCGCTGGAAGCGTCCATTCGACCTTACCCGTAGTGAATCTTCAGGCTTGAATCTTGAACGCGATCTTCCGACAAAACGGCGCCGCGGGGAAGTCTTCCCAGCGGCGCCGGATCGTCAAAGAGTCATGCGTCCCAACGATAGACTTACTGGTTCGTCTCCGACTGGCCCATGATTTCCTGGGCGGTGAAGTTGATGCCACAGGTCGGGAAGGAGTTACCGACGAAGAAGTTGTCGCCTTCCTTGCTGTAGAAGTTCTCGCCATCCTTGAAGTTCGGATCCTCGGCGGTTGCCAGCGGCAGTTTGACCGATTGCGGAACCACGTTGCCCTCAAGGGCGTCGATCGCAGTCTTGATTGCGACGGCGACCTGGGCAGGGCCGGTGCCGCCCGAAGCGCACTTCAAGCCATCCGCCGAATGCGCGGCGCAAAGCTTGCGGAATCCGTTCTCGGTTTCGCCACCGACCGGCACGAAGGGATGCTTCGCGTCCATGAAAGCGCGGACGGTGCCGGTGGAACCGCCCTGAACCGTGATGCCGTCGAAGTGCTTCTGGGTCGCGATCGCATCGGCCGAGGCCTTCTGCGCCGTG
>DASYDA010000257.1:0-2591 GCA_036499865.1 Dongiaceae bacterium
CTGCCCATGATCCAGGGCTGATATCGAAGGAGCGGAGCTCCATGGAATTCGACCTTCTCATCGAGAATTGCCGCGCCGCCACCATGGCGGACGGCGCGCCTTACGGGGCGATCGACGACGCGGCGATTGGGATCAAGGACCAGCGCATCGCCTGGGTTGGCAAGCGCGGAGATTTACCCGGGTATAATTCCAAGGAGCGCTTGGACCTCGCCGGACGCTGGGTGACGCCCGGCTTGATCGATTGCCACACCCATCTCGTCTATGGCGGCGACCGGGCCAACGAGTTTGAGATGCGCCTCAAAGGCGCCACCTATGAGGAGCTCGCAAAAGCGGGTGGCGGCATCATCTCGACGGTGAAAGCGACCCGCGCCGCCAGTGAGGCTACGCTGATCGCACAGGCCACCAAGCGTCTGGCCACGATCCTTTCGGAAGGCGCCACGGTGATCGAGATCAAGTCGGGCTACGGGCTAGATCTCGAATCCGAGCGCCGGATGCTGCGCGCCGCCCGAGCCGTCGAGACGCATGCGCCGATTACGGTGCGCACCACCTGCCTGGCGGCGCATGCCTTGCCGCCCGAGTTCAAGGATCGTTCCGACGCCTATATCGACCTGGTCTGCAACGAAATCCTCCCCACCCTCGCCAAGGAAGGCCTGGTCGATGCGGTGGATGTCTTCTGCGAGAAGATCGCCTTCTCGCCGGAGCAGACGCGGCGCGTCTTCGATACGGCGAAGCGCCTCGGCTTGCCGGTGAAGCTGCATGCCGACCAGCTCAGCGATCTCAATGGCGGCGCGCTCGCCGCGGAATATGGCGCGCTTTCCGCGGAACATCTGGAATGGACCAATGAAGCCGGCGTCGCCGCCATGGCGAAATCCGGCACCGTCGCGGTGCTGCTGCCAGGCGCATTCTATGCCCTCCGCGAGACCCGCTTCCCGCCGATCGAGGGCTTCCGCAAGGCCGGCGTCCCGATGGCGATCGCCACCGACAGCAATCCCGGCAGTTCGCCGGCGCTCTCTTTGCTTTTGATGCTGAGCATGGCCTGCACCCTCTTCCGCTTCACGCCCGAGGAAGCGTTGCGCGGTGTCACGGCGAATGCGGCCAAGGCGCTGGGCCTTTCGAAAAGCCATGGCAGCATCGCCGCCGGCAAGGCCGCCGATCTCGCCTGCTGGGATATCGAGCGGCCGGCCGAGCTCGCCTATTGGGTCGGCGGCAATCCCTGCATCGGCATCATGCGCGCCGGCCTATGGACCAAACGGCCGTGCGCCTGACCCATCTCAGTTCTGCCGACTACAAGCGCATGCCCTGGAAAAATGGTGGCGGCATGACCACGGAAATCATGGCCGAGCCCGGGCCTACCGGCGGGTTCGATTGGCGCCTCAGCATCGCCGAAGTGGCGCAATCCGGTCCCTTTTCCGACTTCAGCGGCTATGACCGCACCATCATGCTGATCGAAGGCGCGGGCTTCGTGCTGGATTTCGACCAGGCTCCCTCGAAGCGCGTGGATCGTCCTTTCGAGCCGTTTCCCTTCGCAGGCGAATGGCAAGCCGACTGCACCTTGATCGATGGCCCGGTCCGCGATTTCAACCTGATGACCGCGCGAGATCGAATTTCAGCGAACCTGGATATCTTGCGTCCGACGCAGCGCATTTCGGTTCCCGCAAGCAGGACGCTGGTTGTTCACGCATTGCGCGGCGATATCGTTGTTCGAAGCGAGAAGCTCGCAGCTGGCGACACTCTGCGCATCGATTCTGCGGAAACGCCTGTCGAAATCACAGGCGATAGTGCTGCAGTCGTCGCGGCCATCCGGATTGATCTGCGTTAGGAGTTTGGAGCATGCCAATCGACGCCAAATCGCCGTTTCAGTTTCAACCTGGCACGACACCGCTGCTGATCAGCATTCCGCATGTGGGCACCGAACTGCCCACTGAAGTGGCCGATGGCTTGAGCGAGGCGGCGCGCCCTCTCTCCGATACCGATTGGCATTTGACGCGCCTTTATGATTTCGCGGCCGGGTTGGGCGCGGGCGTTCTGGCTTCGCGCTATTCCCGCTTCGTGATCGACCTCAACCGTCCGCCTGACGACAAGCCGCTCTATACGACCGCCACGACGGGCCTCTATCCCGATATCCTGTTCGACGGTACGCCCGCTTTCATCGAAGGCCGGGCGCCTTCGGCGGCGGATCGTGCGTCCTATCTCGAAAAGGTCTGGCGCCCCTATCATGGCCAGATCGCCAAAGAGCTGGCACGGCTGAAGCAGAAGTTCGGCTATGCGATCCTGTTCGACGCCCATTCCATTCGCGGCCATGTCCCGCGCCTGTTCGAGGGCGACCTGCCGGATTTCAACATCGGCACCAATGAGGGCAAGAGCATCGACCCGAAGCTTGAGCAAAAGCTCGCGGAGGTCTGTTCCGCACCGGGATATCGCCATGTGGTGAACGGCCGGTTCAAGGGTGGCTATATCACGCGGCATTTCGGGCAGCCGGCGCAGGGCATCCACGCCGTTCAGCTCGAATTGGCGCAGCGCACCTATATGCGCGAGGCCATCCCCTTCGATTACATCGAGGGGCAGGCCGTGAAGGTCCAGCCGATCCTGAA
>DASYDA010000258.1:0-8379 GCA_036499865.1 Dongiaceae bacterium
TAGAGGTGCCAGCTCGCGTGGCACAGGACCGGCATCACGATCGCCAGCCCGATCAGCAGCGGGATCGCGCCGGCGACCAAACCACCCGCCACCACCAAGCCCCAGGCCGCGATCGGCACCGGGTTCATCCGGACGGCACGGATCGAGGTCTCCACCGCCGTCCCGAGGCCGACATCGCGGTCGATCAGCAGCGGGAACGACACGACCGTCATCATCAGGGCCAGCACCGCAAACAGGAAACCGACGGCGAGGCCGATACCGATCAGCCACCAGCCGGCCTGGGTCAGGAACAGGTCCTGCACGAACCGGCCGACGGATTCGATGGGCTGCGGTCCATGAGTCACGTGGTAGATCCAGAACGCCGCGCCCAGCCAGATCAGGTACATCACCACCAGCATGAGCCCGAGCAGCATAATCGCACCGAAGTTGCGCCGGCGCGCCACGGTAAGGGCATTGGCCCAGCTGTGATTGTCGACGTGGTGACGCTGGAGGTTGAGCTCGCGTCGCCGGCTCAGCTCGTAGAGGAAGACGCCGACGAACGGTCCCATGATGGCCGAGCCCGACACGATCGGGAACAGCATCGGGATGAACTCGTATTGCAATGCGGCTGCGCCGATCGCCAGTGAGGCGAGCGGATAGATCGCGATCAGGAAGATGATGTCGGTGCGATAGGCCATGAAGTCATTGAAGCCCCTGGCCAGCACCTCCTTCAGGTCGCTGATCTCGATCTTGTTGACGGCCAGGGGCCCGGAGAACAGGTGCGTTGACGTGTGCTGGACGGACCGGCCGGCGTCCTCGACGCCCCTCGCCACCTCGCGCAGCTCATCCACGACCCACTCGACAGGATTTCTGATTCTCTGCTCATCCATGATGCTTCCTCCGAACGTCTTGGTTCGAGAGGTCATCGGCTTCGCAGTGGCCGCCTCATCGATGGGCGGCCGGCACAACCGACTGCGGCGTGCGGCCAACGCCCAAGTCAGACGACGGTCGAGGCAAGGCCGCGACCAGTCTTGGCCTTCAGCATACGCCGCAGTTGCGCTGGAGTCTGGCCTGAACACGGATTCGTGACGCGGCGCGATGCAGATGCTGCAGCGCAGAAGGCGGGAACGGGGGAGCGCGCATTCCCTCCGGCGCCCAGACTTTTCACCCCGGATGTTTCCCCGACCGCGATACCGATCAAGCTGCCCGCCAACTATTCCCCGAACGACAACCCGGCGCAGCCGCTGCGGAATCGCTGCCGGTCGCACGCCTTCCTGCTGTTCGCCAGCTGGATCAACGAGACCTATCAGACGTCGCCGTTCGACCCAGCGTTGCTCGGAACAGGGTGAAGCGGCCTCGGATCAGCCCAATCGGACCAGGCCAGCTCCGCGACGATCGGCCGGCGCGGCGGCACACGCTGGAGCATACCCGCCCAGGGCACGGTAAC
Organism: Dongiaceae bacterium; assembly: GCA_036499865.1. Taxonomy (GTDB): domain Bacteria; phylum Pseudomonadota; class Alphaproteobacteria; order Dongiales; family Dongiaceae; genus Dongia. The sequence continues at coordinate 1,427 of DASYDA010000258.1, forward strand.
GGCATCGCGTACTAATATTTGTATAAGTCGTTCTCTGGAGGTATCGGGGTATCTGTCGAACGAGTGCACGCCTGTAAACCGGGAAAGCAGAGCTGCAATGAATGAGTTGACTGGGCGCCCGCTCAAGGGCAGCGCCTCTGGAAGTTCATTCGCGGCCGGCCGACCGGTTTGGCTCGGCATCGATCTGCACGGTAGCCGTCATTCCCGCCGCCAAGCGCACGCCATTCGGCACCGCGTCGATATGGATGCGCACCGGCACGCGCTGGGCCAGACGCACCCAGGTGAAGATCGGATTCACCGAAGCAAGACCCGCGGAATCCGACTGTGCATTCGCGACATCGATGCCGCGCGCGACGCTATCGACGTGACCGCGGATGACTTGACGATAGCCCATCAGCTTGATGGTTGCCCGGTCGCCTTCGCGAATACGGCCGAGCTGGGTCTCCTCGAAATAGCCGTCAACCCAAAAGGAATCGACATTGACCAGGGAAAGGCTCTTGTCACCGATATTGACATAGTCGCCGAGTTGCGCCTGCAGATTGGTCACGTAGCCGTTGACCGGCGAGACGATGCGCGTGCGCCGCAGGGTCACCCGCGCCTGGTCGAGATTGGCCAGCGCCTGTTGAACGGCGGCCGCGGCGCTCAGCGCTTGGCTGGCGAATATCTGCTTTTCCTCTATTGAGACTGATAGGGTGGTCTGCTTCTCCCGGCGCGCCGCCTGCGCCTTCGCGTTCTGCGAGACCGCCTTTGCCTGGTCCACCGCCGCTTCGGCCAGATGCACGGCGATCTCATAATTCGTCGGATCGATCATCATCAAGAGATCGCCCTTGTGCACGAGCTGGTTATCGGCGACCGGCAGTTCGACGATCCGCCCCGCTACTTCCGGGGCCATCGTGACGACATAGACACGCACCGTGCCATCGCGCGTCCAAGGCGCCACCATATAGGCCTGCCACATCGCCCAGGAGAATAACGCGGCGACGGCAACCATTATCATCGTGATCAGAACCGGAAGAATACGAATGCGGGGCCGCCTTCTACGGGTCATGGGCGTTGACGATGGGGCCTTGCCTCCCTCGCTTTTATCCGTAACCGGCTCCGGTTTGAGTTCGGCGTTGGACATTGGCGATCTCAGCTTGCGACCAGAAGGACGATGGTGGAGAGAAGGATCATATAGACCGCAAACCAGAAGAGCGCCGGATGCCAGACCCGGAGCGACAAACGGCTACGATCGGCAAGCTGGCGTAACAGGACGAGCATCACCCAAGCCCCGATCATCATCAAAGAAATCGGAGCAACATAGACGCCGAAGACGTCGATCTCAGTGAACCTCATCTAACCGCCTGTCCGTCGAAATAAGCGGCGTGCTGAGCCAGGGTTTCTGTTATCGCAAGAATCCCGCTCCGGACACGGAGCCTCATCATCGCGCCCGTCCCCATGTTGGGCAGCGCGGCGAGCCGCCTATCGATGCGAGACAACCGTCGGATCGCGGCCGCGCTGTCGCCTGCCGCCAGCGCGCCGAGCGCTGCGTCGATATCCGGAGCCAGGCCGAGCCGCGGCGCAAAGCGGCGGAGATGGACGATTTCCGGCCCGATCGATAAGGCGGCCACGAGCCATGTAAATTGCAAAGGCTCGGTCGAAGCCGGCATCACGGTCACGCGGCCGTAGACGCGCCCCTCCCAGTTACCGGCGGTCCATGTCGTGCTGCCGGCCGCCAGGCGACGCAGGTCCCGAAGCGTGAGCGCCAGGAGTCGGCGAGCCCGCAGTGCCGGCGGGAGCGGTGGCAGCAACACCAGGGCCAGCGTCGCGGCACCTATTCCGCCCAGAGCAGCCAGCGTTGCGTTGTAGAGTTGCTCCGGATCGTATGTCATTTGGTTCGCGGGTCCGAGAAGAGGAATGAAAAACACAATCATGGAGGCGAAGACCGGCCCCAGCCACGACTGGACGGACAGTGCGCCCACAGGCACCAGCACGAGCCCGAGCGAGAGGCCGAAGCCGAGAAAGGTGTGGGCGGCCGGCAACACGGCGAAATTGACGAGCCACACCAATGCAGCCACCAGGCCCGTGCCGATCAGGAATGTTTTGGCGGTGGCGTAGGCCCGGTCTTCCTGCGGAGAGAACAGGATGACGCCGATCGCGGCGAAGTCCATCGCGGTGCCGCCGCTGGGCCAGGCGGTCACGACCCAGAAAAGTTCAACGGCGGCCATTGTGACGAAGACGCGGGCAGCATTCAAGATCGCGGGAAGCGGATCGGCTATCGGGTGCCGCACATATCGCTGCGGAGCGACCTGTCTCTCGTCCCTCAGCAGCGACAGACCATCGAGCGCGCGAGATAGGGCAAGCAATGTGGCCGCAGTCGCGTCGGCCATCAGCCGCAGCGAAGGCCTGTCGGCCGGCAATACGACCAACGCACGCACCGCGCGCTGGAAATCGAGGCGCAGGCGGGAAGGTTCGGCCGCCCAAACGGCCGCATCGCCCTCAGTCATTTCCGCGCGCAGCGTCCGGGGAAGCGTGCCAAAAATGATACCCGATTCACGCTTCCCCGCTTCATCCGACGATCGCTCGATGCGGGTAGCCACGGCGCGCCAGCCCGAGATCGCGGCAAACAAGCCATCCACTGACGCTTGCAGCCCTCGCACGCGATAGCGCAGCCGGGAGGCCTCGCCGATCGCCTCGTCGATGACGGGGCCGAGAGCCACAACGCGCGCGGCGAAGGCGCGCCGGAGCGTCCGCGTCTCCCCCTGTTTCGGCCCCGGCAACGAAAACGTAGTGGCAAATCCGCTGGCGATCTCGGCCGAGAGGCCGGCGAGCTGGCGGCACAGCCGGCGCTTCGCCCCGCCGAAATCGGTGCAGGCAGCAACGATCCCCGCGACGACGATGCCGAGCCAGATCGCGGCGACGCGATCGACCGCGAGCATGAAGATTTCATCATTCGCGCCGCCGGTCGGGCCGAGCGCGTCGCTCGCGATGATCACCGCGGTATAGCCGGCAAGCGCCGCCCCATAAGCGGTGAAGTTGCGCAATATCGTCGCCACCAACCCGCATACGGCACTCCACAGTGCGAGGCCGAGGAGAAAACCCACGCGGCTCTGCGGGAAGCAGGAGGCCAGGACCACGGCCGCCACGGCCCCGATCACCGTGCCGATCATGCGGAACGAACCCTTGCGCAGCGAGGCGCCCAGGCTCGCCTGGGAGACAATGGCCGCTGTCGTCCCTGCCCATTGTGCGTTATCGAGCTCCAGGCAAAATGCTGCATAGAGCGCCAGGCAGACCGCGGCCCAAAGCCGCAGCCCGAACAGCAACGACGGCAGCGCGGCTCGCAATCTGTCGGGCAGCCGCGCATCGCCAACAACATCAAAGAGATAACGGCCTATCGAGAACACGGCCATGCCTTTGGCTTGGGAACGAAGGGCACACACTGTCGCGCCACAGGCGCCGTTATAGCCAACGAATGTTTTTCCTGGGAATGTGAATGTAATTAGCATATCGGGATGATCAACCATCCCCCTTCGATTGCGGCGCTGCGGGCGCTGGAGGCGGCGGCACCACGCGGCAGCTATAGCCGCGCGGCGGAGGAACTGCACCTGACCCATGGGGCCATCAGCCACCAGATCCGGCAGTTGGAGGCGCGGCTGGGGCGCCGGCTGTTCCGTCGCGAAGGCCATCGCATGGTGCCGACCCCGGCAGGTCGGCTGCTGGTGGAGGATGTCGGGCGGGCGCTGGCATTGCTTGATCGGGCCTTCGGCGCCGGAGCGAAACCGAAGCGCCGGCGGCGGCGGCAGATATTGCGAATGGCGGCCATGCCGTGTTCTGGCTCAAGGAGATACCATCAAGCTGGAGCGGCTGAGCTATCGGTCGTTCCAGAAAAACTTCGGACGCAGCGTCAAGCGGCGCGCGCCGGGCATGTTCGTCTCGATGTTGAAGCGCAAGGCAGCAGGCACAGGCGCTCGCATCATCGAGTTCGCGACCCGGAACACCCGCTTGAGCCAGTTCTGCCGTGTGTCGGGGGAATACGTGAAAAAGCCGCTCTCGCAGCGGCATCATGCGTTCCCCGACGGATCCTGCGTACAGCGGGATCTCTATTCGGCATGGCTGGAGCGCTTCGTTGAAGAGGATACCCTCGATGCATCCCGGCTCGATAAGGGCGGTCACTTCGCCGCCTGGGAGAGCCCGAGCTCTTCTCCGCGGAACTGCGCGCCGCGTTCAAATCGCTGCGCCAAGCTTGAAAGGGTAAATAATGAAGTGCCTGTCGGTCCAACTCGTCACCGTCGCTGCAGTCAGCGCCGTGATCGCGCTCTGCTGCATCATCGAGAGCGCCTTGGTCGGCGCGGCCTTGTACTGAACGGACGTTGACATGGCCGCTTACCTGGTCGTCGAGCACAAAATCACCGATCCCGACAAGTTCAAGGAATACGGCAGCAAGGTTCTGCCACTGATCGCCAAACAGGGCGGCCGGTTGCTGACCAGAGGCGGCACGCACAAGGTGCTGGAGACCGAACATTGCCTGCCGGATCGCGTGGTGATCTTCGAATTTCCCGATCGGGCGACGCTCGACGCATGGTACAGCTCGCCGGAATACCAGCCCTTGATCGCCCTCTTCGTGTTCGGATGGCGGACCGCATTGACGGTCTGCCAGCCGATCAGCATGGCCATCACGGTGGTCTTGCCGGCGCCGGTCGCAAGCTTCAACGCGAGGCGCATCAGTTCCGGATTGGCCCCCTCGTTGGCGCCTCGGACATGCGACCAAAATTTCTCAAACCGCTTGCCCAGCTTCGGCGCGACCTCGGTCAGCCAGATGATCGTCTCAATCGCCTCAACCTGGTAGAAAAAGGCCGGATCCCTTGGAATGGATGATGGCGCCAGTGCTGCAGCAGGCGCGCGGTCTCCGGCGTCACCTGCCACTCACGCGCCCAGCCTTCAGCCTCTTTGCGGGTCCTTAATGTCATGGATTGGGTGGGCCAACCACGGCGTCGCACTTGGACATCGTCGCCATCCTCCTCGCTCCAACTGTGCCAAAATTGTGCCAGCAATCTTTTCTTGGCACTTGCGAGGAACGAGTGATTTCTTAAGTGGCTGATCTGCCAGGAGAAATCTGGCGCACCCGATACGATTCGAACGTACGACCTTTGCCTTCGGAGGGCAACGCTCTATCCAGCTGAGCTACGGGTGCTTGGGCCAGTTCCAAACAGGCTCGAAGGACGCGGAACATACAGGAGCCGCCCACGCGCATCAACCCTGGGGTTGAGGCCGGCGGACATGCGGCCTAAACCGCTGCCAGGCGGCGCCAACGCTTCGCCAGCGCCTTGTCAGGGGGAAAGCCGAACATACCGAGCTGATAGGCATCCGCCAGGAGTTTCTTTGCCAAAATCCCGCCGGCTTCGGCCGACATCGCGATCCATTGCCTGGCGAGCGAACTGTTGCGCCTTACGCCTTCTCCCAACCAATACATTGTTCCGAGGTTATACTGGGCTTCGGCATGACCTTGCCGCGCGGCTTTCCGATACCAGCGGACAGCCTCTTTCGCATCCTTGGCGAGACCCTCCCCCGTCGCAAAACAGCAGCCTACGAAATATTGCGCTTCGGCATGATTTTGCTCTGCCGCTTTCATGGCCCAATTAGCCGCTGACCGCGGGTTGTGCGACTTCCAAGCCGGGGTGCGGAGGAAATTGGCGAGGGAAAGCTGCGCATCTGCGTCGCCGGACAATGCCGCTTGCTGCAACCGCTCCAGCTTTCGCTTGGCGCGTTGCGAGAGATCGGATTTGGCGGGCGCCGCCTTCTTTCGCTTCTGAAGCGCATTTCGACGGTCACCCGGCTTGGGCCTCGATTGTGGCATGCGTATCTCCAATCCCCCAGTACCGAAAGGTGGGCGCCATTTGACAATTGCGGCATATCGACCGCAACTCAAAAGCGCCGGCAAGTTGCCCGAATGAGGTAACGGAGGCGATCCCACCCGCTCGACCGAAGCCGGGAATAATGACTGTTGCATTTTTCGCCGGTTGCCATAATACCGCTCGCTTCAGACTGGCCTTTTGAAGTCGCCTTCCTTATCCCTCCGATGAATTCACAGCCCTCCCCGCCCGGCCGTCGCTTCCGGTTCTTCGTACCCATCCTCGCCGGCGCCACTTGGCCCGATCGGGTCTTTGCATCGATCGGCGCCGTCGCCGGCATCGGTCTCACCGGGCTGGTTTGCACCCTGCTGTTCGGAAAGGATCCCCATCTGCCGTTCATCGTGGCGCCCATCGGCGCCTCGGCGGTTCTCTTATTCGCCGTGCCCGCCAGCCCGCTGGCCCAGCCCTGGTCGATCATCGGCGGCAATACGATCTCGGCGCTCGTCGGCATCGTCGTCAGCCGGTTCATACCCGATCCGATGCTCGCCATCGGCATCGCCGTCGGGGGTGCGATCGCCTTGATGTCGCTGACCCGGTCCTTGCATCCGCCGGGCGGCGCAGCGGCACTCACCGCCGTCATCGGCGGGCCTGCCGTGCACGCGGCCGGCTTCATGTTCGCCGCTGTCCCCGTCGCGCTGAACTGCATCCTGCTGGTCGCCCTCGGCTGGGTGTTCCACCGGTTCTCGCGCCATTCCTATCCGCATGTGCCGGCCGCCGCCCCGGCGAACCTGCACAAGACCCACGACCTTCCGCCGCAGCTCCGCGTGGGATTCCGCAGCGAGGACGTCGACGCCGCCCTGGTCGATCTCGGCGAGAGCTTCGACATCGACCGGGAGGATCTCGATCGCCTGATCCGGCAAGTGGAGCATCGCGCCTTCATCCGCTCGCATGGCGAACTCTGCTGCGCCGATGTCATGTCCCGCGACGTGGTCTCTGTCGCCGCCTCCGCCGGCGTGGACGAGGCGCATTCGGTCCTGCTGGATCACGGGATTCGCACTCTTCCCGTCGTCGATCCGGCCGGCCGCCTGGTCGGCACGGTCGGCCTGCGGGAACTGGCGCGGCCCG
>DASYDA010000259.1:0-6151 GCA_036499865.1 Dongiaceae bacterium
CCCTCTTTAGGGGGAGGGTTGGGGTGGGGGCTTGCAGCCGCGATGCTAGCGATCCAGCGCGACGTTCAGCGCAACCGCGATCTCGTGCAGCACGCCGGGCATGTTCGACAGGACATCGTTGTTCCAGAATCGCAGCACGCGGAATCCCTGTTCTTCCAGTCGTCTTGTGCGCTGGGTATCGGCCGATGCCCGCATGGCATGCTGTCCGCCATCGACTTCGATGACGAGCTTTTGCATCAGACAGCAAAAGTCAGCGACATAAGGTCCAATGGGAACTTGCTTGCGGAATTTGTGGCCGCCGATTTGTTCAGCACGGAGTTCGCGCCAGAGGGCTTTTTCTGCATCGGTCATGTCGTCCCGCAAGCGGCGCGCGCGAGACAGCGTTGACTTGGTGGTGCGGTAGAGGTCGTGCATGAATTTAGGGTAGCTGGGGATGGCGGGGATTTGAAGGGGTTAGATCGTGCTCCAAGCCCCCACCCCAACCCTCCCCCTGAAGGGGGAGGGGGCGGACGGAGACTCCCCCTGAAGGGGAGGGGCTAGACGGCGACGGCGCTTGTTTTCTTCACCCTCCCCTCTTCAGGGGGAGGGAGGGGTGGGGGCTTGCAGCCGAGGTGCTAACGATCCAGCCCGGCCAGCACAATTTCCTCGAGCTTCGGGAGGAGCGCGTGCGACGTTTCAGGTTCGACCGAAGGGATCACCAGGATGCGGTCTACGATCCGGTTGGAACCCCAGAACAGAGCTAAGCCGACCGCGACGGATAGACCCGCCGGCGCGATGGTCATTAGAATAAGGGGCAGCGTGCCGGGATAATGCGTTTCAGCGATCAGCCTTCCTAGTGAATAAGGCAGGGTCGAGAGAGCCGATACGATGATGACGAGACCGGCGATCTTCATCGCCAGCCTTGCGAGGTCGCGGAGGGACATGAGGCGATTCCCCAATGGTTGTGGGGCGCCTTATATCATGAACCCTGGATGGCAGCGATTGAAATGCAGCGAAGATATCGAAGATATCATTGCAAAGAAGACGGCCGCCGCCGGGAGCCCCGGAGGCGGCCGCTCCATGCGCGAATCCAGACTCGTGACCCGCGTTACTTGATGACTCGATGGGCCATGGCCTCCTCGACGCTTTCCTCCGGCGCGTCGGGATTGCCGGGATCGGCGCTTTCGGGGCCGATATCGACCCGCTTCAAGAGCTCCGCGGGCTGCGGCTGCAAACTTGTCCGCTGTTCATCGGACCAGGTCGCGACCTTGACGGCATAGGCGTAATCGTCTTCCGTCGTTTCCTTCTCGCCGCGTTCGACGACGTGCAGGCCCTCTTTCCCGAGGAAGAACGTGTGGTCACCGAAGGTCCGCTCGAGCTGTTGGACCGCCGGATGGTCGGCGGGGATGACCTGCGTATCCATCTGGTTGAGGACATCCTTCACCTGGACGTTCGACAGTCTCATCGTTGGCCTCCTTTCCGTGGGCAGCGTTTGCAAGATCGGCTTCGTGAATCTTCAAAAATAACAAACCCCGCGGGCAAGTCTGCAACGCGGGGCGTTAAGTCAAGTGGTCAATCGGCCGATAGGGCAGCGTAGGTCGATAAAGTCCGGACGGTCAACCCCGAGGGATCGCATTTTTCATCAAATGTGTGTCGCTGAGCTGCGACGGATAGCCGCCAGCGCCCTGCATATCCGAAGCTTCAGTGTAAAAACACCGATCTCGAGACATGCGGAAAGACGGCCGCCGCCAACCAGGTTGGCAACGGCCGCCCTTTGCAACACCGCTCAGTCTAATTTGAGTCCGCCGTCGCGTGGGACAACGTCGGTCTTGCTAGTCTGTGCAGCGCCGAACCGATTGGGTCAGTGCTTATTGACCGCATCGCGAATGGCATCCTTGGCGCCGCCGACCGCATTCTGAACCTTGCCGGCCGTTTTCTCGGCCTTGCCTTCGGCTTTCATCTTGGCATCGCCGGTCACTTTGCCGACGCCTTCCTTGACGGCGCCCTTCGCCTGATGCGCGGTGCCTTCAACGCGATCCTTATCCATATCAGTCTCCTGACGTTCGATGGGGTTGGACTCCGGCTTCCCCCGCGGGCGGCATTGCCCCGGTTGTGGAGCCCTTGCGTGGAATTAAGGCCGGCGCCCGCCAAGGGTTCCGCACCGAATAGAGGGGGAAAAGTCGGAAAGGGTGCGCGCAGGACCGTGTAACGAAAACGGCGCCGAATTGCTTCGGCGCCGTTTGAGCTCCAACGAAAGTTCGAAAGCTTATCCGCTGATGCCGGGCATCAGCTTGTTGTCTTCGCCGTGGCGGGTCTTGGCGAGTTCGTCCAGGGTGAGGTCTACGGCTTCCTCGAACTTGGTCAGCGTCTCTTCCAGGCACTTCTGGTCGTGCGCGGCGGAGATGAACCAGGGCTCGCGGCTGTCCGGCTCGCACATCACGCCCATGTCGATCAGATAACCGGCCATGGTGTCGTAGAAGGTGTAGTCGCTGAGCTTCCAGTTGCGGTAGGTGGTCGGCGCCTCCGCGGAGAAGAACAAGCCGGACATCGAGTAATGACCGGTGAAGCTGTGCGGAATGCCGCGCTTGGCGAGCACCTTGTGCATGCCGTCCTGCATCCCCTTGCCATAGGCGGCGATGCGGTCCAAGGCGTCGGTGTCCCTCAGGATGGTCAGGGTCTTCTCGGCGGCGCCGAGGCTGATCGCCTGGGCGGTGTAGGTGCCGCCATGGGCGACGCCTTTGCCGTATTTCCGCATGATCTCTTCCTTGCCGCCGATGGCCGCGATCGGGTAGCCGTTCGCGAGCGCCTTGGCGACGGTGAAGATGTCCGCCTCGATGCCGTACAGCGCCTGGGCGCCGCCCTTGCCGACGCGGAAGCCGGTCTTCACTTCATCGACGATCATCAGGACGCCGTACTTGGTGCAGAGCGCGCGCACGGCCTTGATGAATTCCGGCTTCGAGGGGATGCCGCAGCAATTGCCGAGGATCGGCTCGATCAACACGGCGGCGATGGAATCGTGGTGCTTCTTCAGCACGTCTTCCAGGCGCTGGGCGTCGTTGTAAGGAACCTGCCAGAAGAGCTGGCGGACCAGCTGCGGGATGCCCTCGCCATAGGGGATGACCACCGGATCCTTGGTCTGGTCCTTCATGCTCTCGGGATCGGCGGTCCACATCGAGGCGTCGAACAACCCGTGATAGGAGCCTTCGAAGGTGACGTAGTTGTCCTTGCCGGTATAGCCGCGGGCGAGGCGGAGCGCGCCCATGACGGCCTCGGTGCCGGAATTCGAGAAGCGCACCAGGTCGGCCGCCGGCATCATCTCCTTGATGAGCTTGGCGACGGTGACTTCCTTCTCGGTGCCGAGGGCGAAGACGGTGCCGACATGCTGGTTGTCGCGGGCGGCTTGGTCCACCTCCGGATGGCAATGGCCCAGAATCGCCGGGCCATAGCCCAGGCGGTAATCGATGTATTCGTTGCCGTCGATATCCCAGAGGCGGGCGCCCTTGCCGTGCTTCACGAACACGGTCTCGTCATCGCCCCAATAGCGGAAGTTCGAGCTGACGCCCAAGGGCATATGCTTCAGCGCTTCCTTGAAATGGGCGCGGGACTTGGTGAGGTCGCGACGTTCCACTTTGATCGACATTTGGGTTCTCCAACCGTTTTAAAAAATCCCGGGACTGCAAAATCCCTCCCGGGGTGGCATCCGGCCATCGCAAGTGATCCGATGGCGGCCGCCATTGAATGGATGTATAGTGATGCTAGCCTTGAGGCCCTCCAGAGGCAAGCCCATTGAATGAGTATTTAATATCGCATCTGCAGCAAACCTATGTTATTCAATATATTAATTCAAATCTCCTCACCTTTTTCGCGAGCAGGTTAACGCGTGGCGAAGCTTGAAGCCGTTAAGGAAGTTCGCCGAAAACAGCTCATCGACGCGACGATCCGGGCGATCGGCAGAGTTGGTTATGCGAGTCTGACGCTGACCCATGTGGCGGGCGAAGCGGGGCTGTCGCCGGGCATCGTGAACTTCTATTTCAAATCCAAGGACCAGCTCCTGGTGGCGACCCTGGAGCAGATCGTCGATGAATATTCGGCCTTCTGGCAGGCGGCGCTGAGCAAGGGGAAGATCACCCCGGCGGCCGGGCTGGAAGCGATGATCGAGGCGGACTTCCACACCTCGGTCTGCAATTTCGAGAAGATTTCGATCTGGTACGCCTTCTGGGCGGAGGCGGGGACCAACCCCGCCTATCAGGGCCTGGTGACCCGGCTGGAGAGCGATTACATCCAACAGACCGTCGAACTCTGCGCCCGGATCATCAATGAGGGCGGCTACGGCATCGATGCGCGGACCGTGGCGATCGGCCTCAACGCCATGATCGACGGGCTCTGGTTCGATTGCCTGATGGAGCCGAAAACCTTCAACCGCAACGATGCGAAACGGGTCTGCCGGTCTTACCTCTCGGCAGTCTTTCCGTCGCATTTCGCGGGCGGGCCGAAGCGGATGCGGACGGAGGAAGATCCGCCGATCGAGCTCGCGATCCAGGAAGTGCAGGGGCGCGACGCGCACCGCTCACGCATCGCCGCCGCCTTGCGCAAACGGGTGGAGCCGGTCGGCAATCTCCGCCGCGAGGCGCTGGCGGCCAGCGTCGGCGTTTCGGCGAAGACCCTGGACGGCTGGCTGGACGGTCGCGCGGAACCGAGCTCCTGGCAAATCGGCCGGCTGATCGCCGCCACCGACAGCCAGGTCTGGATGGAGATCTACGGCCCCATCCATGAAGAGGTGCAGCGCCGCTTCGAGGCGAAGCTCGCGCAGCAGCGCGCCGAGGCGGAGCGGGAGCGCGCGGCGCTCGCCGCGCTGAAGGGCGGCGACAAGACAAGCTGACACGCAAGAACGGGGAGCGGGGAACGGTGAAGGTGCCGGAACACAAACTTGCGCCGCTCTTGACGCCGCGCACGGTGGCGCTGGTGGGGGCGAGCCCGAAAGCGGGAACGGTCGGTCGGGGGATGATCACCTCGACCGGAATGCAGGGCACGCCGAGCAAGGTCTATCTCATCAATCCCAACTATCCGGAGATCGAGGGGCGGAAGGCTTATGCCTCCCTGGCCGATCTGCCGGAGCCGGTGGATATGGCGGTGCTGGGCGTCGCCAATGCGCGGCTGGAAGCGACGCTGGCCGATGCGATCAAGAACGGCGTCAAGGCGGCGACGATTTTCGCGAGCTGCTATCTCGAAGACGACACGGAGCCGAAGCTGACCGCGCGGCTCTCGGCCATGGCGAAGGAAGCCGGCATCGCGATCTGCGGCGGCAATTGCATGGGCTTCTACAATCTCGAATACGGGCTCCGGGTTTGCGGCTTCCCGCCGCCGGACTGGATTCGTGCCGGCGGCATCGCTTTCATCACCCATTCGGGCTCGGCCTTCTCGGCGCTTTGCCACAACGACAAGCGGATGGGATTCAATCTCGCGGTCTCGGCGGGGCAGGAATTGGCGACCAATGTCGCCGACTATCTAGACTATGTGCTCTCGCTGGATTCCACCAAGGTGGTCGGGCTGTTCCTGGAGACGGTGCGCGATCCGGAGGGCTTCGTAAGCGGCCTGGAGAAGGCGCAGCGGAAGGGCATCCCCGTGGTGGCGCTCAAGGTCGGGCGCACCGCGGAGAGCGCGGCGCTGGCGGTCAGTCATTCCGGCGCGCTGGCCGGCAATCACGCGGCCTATGAGGCGCTGTTCGACCGCTACAACGTGATCGCGGTCGGCAATATGGACGACCTCGTCAACGCGCTGCATTTCTATGCGGGCGGCCGCGATCTGGCGCCGGGCGGCATTGCCACCATGCATGATTCCGGCGGCTTCCGGGAGCTCGCCATGGATCTCGCAGTGGAGCGCAATGTGCCTTTTGCCAAGATCAGCGCCACGACCACCGAGAAGCTGGCGGCGCGGCTGGATTATGGGCTGGAGCCGATCAATCCGCTGGACGCCTGGGGCACCGGCAACGACTGGGAAGGCATTTTCCACGATTGTATGAAGGCGCTGGTGGACGATCCCGACACGGCTTTGGGCGCGCTCTGCGTCGAGACCCGTGACGGCTATTCGCTGACCGAGGGTTACTGCGAGATGTTGCGCAGCATTCTCGCCGAGACGAAGAAGCCGGTGATCCTCGCCACCAACGTCGCCAGCA
>DASYDA010000260.1:0-3039 GCA_036499865.1 Dongiaceae bacterium
GGTTGCGACCTTTCTGCTGCGTCCGCTTCCCGATCCGCGCGATTTCGTCGGCCAATCCGAATTCAATGTCGGCTCGTCAACCCAAACGCGCAATGAATCGAAAGCCGAGGACGAAGAGCTCCCGCTCGAACTCCGGATCGCGGCCATCAAGGACAAGTTCCGCGACCTTGAAACCCGCACCGGCGAAATAGAAACCCTGGTCACGTCTCCGGAATTCCACCTCCGGCGGGATTTCCGTAAGATGGGCGAGGCCTGAAAATCCTCGTCATGGCTTGGGAGTTGGTAGATTCCGCGGGACCGCCCGGCTCGTTGCTCGAGCTTTACCGGAAAGACGGCGCCTTCATGATTCGCGCCAACGGGCTCGAGCTGATGAACGGATTCCAGCATGAATCGGAAACGGTGTTCGGCCGCATGGCCGCGGAACTCGCCAAGGGCGCGGCACCGCGAATCCTGATCGGCGGTCTCGGTCTGGGCTATACCCTGGCCGCGCTGAGTTCGGCTTTGGGCAATCGCGGCCAAATCACCGTGGCGGAATTCTCACCGGCGATCATCGACTGGTTTTGCGTCCATGTCGGCCCGCAGGTGCTGGAGAGGCTCCCCGAGAATCTCAGCATCATCGAAGCCGATGTCGTCGCGCATCTGCAAAGCGGGAAGCAATACGATCTGATCGCGCTCGATATCGACAACGGCCCGGAACCTCTGGTCCGCCCCGAGAACGGCGCGCTCTATTCCCCGGTTGGATTGCAGAGCTTACGGCGCAGTCTTGCGGCGGAAGGAACCGTCCTGTTGTGGTCGGGATTCGAGGCGCCGGAATTCGAAGAGCGGGCAAAGCAGACCGGCTTCACCGTTGCGCGGCGGACCATCGCCAACGGCGCCCGGCCTGAACTCGAACACTCGCTCTATATCCTGACGACATAAACTTAAAGCACCTTCCCCGGGAACGGGTTGCGGCCTTCACGGTCCTCGATCTCGATCACCCAGAGGTCGGGATCGCGTGCCGTCTGCCGGGCGACATATTCGTCAGCCTCGCGGTCGGTCATCACCGCGCCGTCCTTCGCTTGTAGCCAAGCCATATTGCCGTCGGCGTCACGGCTTTGCGTGAGCACCCGGAAACCCGTGCCCAGCAGGTTCAGCACCACGATGATGGCGCCGCCCCAATCGTCGCCCTTCTTGACGACGGTCGCCACGATGCCCCGGGCCGTGCATTGCCGGATATGGGCGCTGACCCAGATATCGGAGGCGACGCGGCCTTCGCTCACCATCTTCTCCTAACAGGGCTTCTCCTAGCGGGCGGCTTTCGCCTTCTGCGCCGCGGCACGGATTTCGGAAATGCCGGCCCGCGGGGTGATCGCTTCCGGATCGAGCTGCACCTCAATGACCGCGGCCTTGCCGGCTTTCATCGCGCGCTCGAAGGCGGGTGCGAATTCCTCGGTCTTGGTCACCGTCTCGCCATGGGCGCCATAGGCGCGGGCGAGGGCGGCGAAATCCGGATTGCGCAGATCGGTCCCGGAAACGCGCCCGGGATATTCCCGCTCCTGGTGCATGCGGATGGTGCCGTACATGCCGTTGTTGATGACCAGGAAGATGACGTTCACGTTGTGCTGGATGGCGGTCGCCAGCTCCTGGCCGTTCATCAGGAAACAGCCGTCGCCGTTGAACGAGACCACGATGCGGTCGGGATGCACCAGCTTCGCCGCGATCGCCGAGGGCACGCCATAGCCCATGGAGCCGTTGGTGGGCCCGAGCTGCGTGCGATAGCGCCGGAAGCGATAGAAGCGGTGGAGCCAGCTCGCGTAGTTGCCGGCGCCGTTGGTGAGAATCGCATCCGCCGGGAGCTTCTCGCGCAGGTAGGCCATGATCTCGCCCATCTGCACGGGACCGGCGTTCGGGCTGTGCTTCTGCCATTCGAGGAAATCGGCATGGGCGCTTTCGGTCGAATCCTTCCAGGCGGAATGATCGACCGGCAGCAGCGTCCGCGCCATCGCGGCGAAACCGGCCATGCCGGAATTGATCGGCAGCACGGTCTGATAGACGCGCCCCAGTTCTTCCGCCGAGGCATGGACATGGATCAGCGGCTGCTTCGGCACCGGCGGCACGGGCAGCGTGTAGCCGGAGGTGGTCATTTCGCCGAGGCGCGCGCCCACCACCAGCAGCAGATCCGAGGTTCGCACGCGCTCCGCCAATTTCGGATTGATGCCGATGCCGACATCGCCGGCATAATTGCGGTGCGTGTTGTCGAACAGATCCTGGCAGCGGAAGGACGTGCCGACGGGAATATCCATCAACTCGGCGAAAGCGCGGATATCGTCGACCGCCTTGGCGTCCCAGCCGCCACCGCCGAGGATCATGAAGGGACGCTTTGCCCGCGCCAACCGCTCGCGGAGCTCGGCCATCTGCGCCGGCCCCGGATTGGGACGGGCCAGCACATAGTGGCCGGCATCGGCTGTCTCGACGAGATCCGTCAGCATGTCTTCCGGCAGAGCGATCGCCACCGGACCGGGGCGCCCGTTGAGCGCGCGATGGAAGGCCTGGCTGATGATCTCGGGAATGCGGCGCGCATCCTCGATCTGTGCCGTCCACTTCGTCATCGGTCCGAACATGCGGCGATAGTCGACTTCCTGGAAGGCTTCGCGTTCTTCCTGGTCGCGCGCCACCTGGCCGATCAGCAGGATCATCGGCGTCGAATCCTGGAACGCGGTATGCAGGCCGATGGCCGCGTTGCTGGCGCCGGGGCCGCGCGTCACCATGCAGATGCCGGGGCGCCCGGTCAGCTTGCCATAGGCCTCCGCCATGTAAGCGGCGCCGCCTTCCTGCCTGCAAGTGACGAGCCTGATCTGGTTGCCGGCATCGTGCAGCGCATCAAGCACCGCAAGATAGCTCTCGCCCGGCACGGCGAAAGCCATATCGACCCCGTGCTTCTTCAAGGCATCGACCAGGATCTGGCCGCCCGTTCTCAAACCATTCTGCGCCATGCTTCGGCTCCGCGTTCCGCGGCCTTTTCCAGTTCCAGGGAATCGGCCGGAGTGTAAATATTTTGTC
>DASYDA010000261.1:0-3696 GCA_036499865.1 Dongiaceae bacterium
TCTGGCCGCGCACGATCCGCGCCATGTCGAGCCAGTTCACCGCGCCGATCGCCACATAGACCATCACGATGTTGCGGGTGAAAAACACCGTGAGCAGGATGACGAAGAAGATGAACGGGATCGAATAGAGCATATCGACCAGGCGCATCATCGCGCCGTCGGTGCGACCGCCGAGGAAGCCCGCCGTCGCGCCGTAGAGCGTGCCGATCACTAGGCTGACGAAGGTGGAGATGATGCCGACGGTGAGGCTGACCTGGCCGCCATAGAGCGTGCGCACGAACACGTCGCGGCCGTTGGAATCGGTGCCGAACAGATAGCCCTGACTGAGGTCGGGGGCCGCCAGCATCATGTCGTAGTTGATGTCGTCCTGGTCGCGCAGGCCGAGATAGGGTGCCGCGAAACAGGCGACGGCGACGATGACGAGAATGAGGAGGCCGGCCACCGCCGCCTTGTTCTTCATGAAGCGGTGCCGCGCATTCGCCCAGAGGCTGCGGCCTTTGACTTCGGTGGTCCCGGCCCCGGGCCGCAGCGTGAGATCAGTCATAGCGCACCTTCGGGTCCAGCACGCCGTAGAGCAGGTCGGCCAGCAGATTGCAGATGATGACCAGCGCGCCGTAGAAAATCGTGACGCCCATGACCATGGTGTAGTCGCGATTCAGGGAGGATTGGACGAAATAGCGGCCGATGCCGGGGATGCTGAAGATCTGCTCGATCACCACCGAGCCGGTGATGATCTGGGCAATCGCCGGACCGAGATAGGATACCACCGGCAGCATGGCGGCGCGGATCGCGTGGCGGCTGATGGTGACGCGCGCCGGCAGGCCTTTTGCCCGCGCTGTACGCACGAAATTGCTGCCCAGCACTTCGATCATGCTGGCACGGGTCAGCCGCGAAATCGAGGCGATCTGCGGCAGGCAAAGCGCGATCACCGGCAGCACGTAATTGGCGCCCTTGCCCCAGCCGCCGACCGGCAGCCAGCCCAGCATCAGCCCGAACACGAGGGTGAGCAGCGGCGCCACCACGAAATTGGGTACCGCGAGGCCGAGCATTGAAATGCCCATGGCGCTGTAATCGACCGCACTATTCTGGCGCAGTGCGGCCCAGACTCCGAGAAACAGACCGAGCGCGAGAGCGGCCGCCATCGCCATGGAGCCCAGGGCCAGCGAAACCGGGAACCCCTGGGCGATCAACTCGGCGACGGTGAAGTCCTTGTATTTGAAGGAGGGGCCGAAATCGCCATGCACGACGCCGCTCAGATAGCGGACGTATTGCCTCGGCAGCGATTCATCAAGGTGATAGGCGCGTTTGAGATTGGCTTCGATATCCGGCGGCACGGCGCGCTCGGTGTCGAACGGGCCACCGGGCGCCAGGCGAATCATAAAGAACGAGACGGTGATGATGATGAACAGCGTCGGGATCGCACCGCCGAGACGCTTCAGGAAATATTGAAACACTTGGGTTTTCTGGTTGCTCGGGTCGGGCGGTCCGTCCGGTCGGCTGATGCCGACATGGCTGGACCGCCCGACGCCTCGCTATTCGGTCTTGAACGACAGATCGCGGGTCAGGTGGAAGTCGAGAACGTTGAACTCCCATCCGGCCAGCTTCTTCGAGACCAAGTGCTTGGTCGTGTAGTGATAAATGGGGATGATCGGCAGGTCCTTCAGGAAGATGGCTTCCGCCTGCTCGAGCATCTGCATCCGCTTCGCCGGATCGGTTTCCAGGGCGGAACCCTTCACCAGCTTGTCATAGTCCGGGTTGTTGTAGCCGGCGTCGTTCTGGTCGCCGGCATCGGAAAGGAACAGCGTAAGGAAGGTGGTCGGATCTTCGTAGTCGCCGATCCAAGCCGCGCGCGCCACCTGAAACTGCTTGTCGTGGCGGGTGCCGAGATAGACCTTCCATTCCTGGTTGGTGATCGTCGCCTGAACGCCGATCGCCTTCCACATGTTCTGGACCGCGACCGCGATCTTCTTGTGGTTCTCGCTGGTGTTATAGAGGATATCCACTTTCAGCGGATTGCTCGAGGTGTAACCGTTCTTCAGGAGCAGCGCTTTGGCTCGCGCCAGACGCTCGATCTTGCTCATGCCCTTGAAGTCCACGGACTGCTGTTCGTAGCCATGAATTCCCGGCGGCACCCAGGCATAAGCCGGGAGCTCGCCGGATTGGGTGATCTTCTCGACCAGGGTCTCGCGATCGACCGCCAGGGCCAGCGCCTCGCGCAGGTCGCGCTGCTTGCCGAGGGGCTCCTTGGTGAGGTTGATTACGTAATAGTAGGTGCCGAGATAGGGCGAGTTCTGGAACTCGTCCTTCATGTTCTTCTCGATGTATTTCATCTGGTCGGAGGGCGCGTCATAGGTGACGTCGAGCTCGCCAGCGCGGAAGCGCTTGAATTCCTCGCCGAGATCCTCGGTCGGATAATAGATAACCTTGTCGATCTTGACCTTGTCGGCGTTGTAGTAGTTCGGATTCTTCACCATGGTGAGCGAAGCCTGGGGCGTCCACTCGGTCAGCGTGTAGGCGCCGTTCCCCACCAGGTTGCCCGGCTTGGTCCAGTCGTCGGGATGCGCCTTGACCGCTTTCTCGTTTACCGGCAGCACGCTGTTGTGCCGCAGCAGACCGAGGAAGTAGGGCGTTGCATGGGCAAGCGTGATTTTCAGCGTGTGATCGTCCACCGCTTGCACGCCGAGCTTGGTGACATCCTTTTCCTTGCCCTGGCGGATATCCGACGCATTGACGATGTCGTCTTCCATATAGGCGTAATCAGAAGCGGTGGCCGGATCGACCAGGCGGCGCATCGCGAAGACGAAATCGCCGGCCGTCACCGGATCGCCGTTGGACCACTTCGAATCCCGGAGATGGAACGTGTAGGTCTTCCCATCGTCGCTGATATCCCACTTCTCGGCGACGCCGGGCACGATCTTGCCGTCGGGGGAATAGGTGGTGAGGCCCTCGAAGAGTTCGTATTGGGCATTCGCCTCCGGCACGCCGGTGGCTTTCTGCGGATCGAGCGTTTCCGGTTCGGCGCCGTTGCCGCGATGAAGCACGGTTTCCGCCTGCGCGCCGAACGCGCTTGCCATCAAGGTTGCGGCGGCTATCGCCGGCAACACCAGTTTTCGAAGAGCTTCTCTCATGGTGAACCTCCCTCATGCATGCGGCCTCGAAAAAGGCCGTCCCATCCCGGCTGCATACAACAGACCCAGTTGCCATGATCTTGTTGCACAGCTTTTGCGGAATTCAACTGTTTTCGCTCCGCTGACGTTTAAGCCTAGAAAGTCGTTTGGCGTTTCGCCGCCCCTCTCCAGCTGTTCCGCCGGAAAGCCGGCGGTATGCCGCCTTTACTGCGCGGCGCGGTTCCGCCGCGGCGGATTGCGGAAGCTTTCCAGGAGCTCAGTCCTGCGATTCGCCGCCCTGGCAAGGCTTTCAGCCTTCACATGACCGAAACCGCGGATGGTTTCCGGCAAGGCCGCCAGGGCCGCCGCCGCCGCGTGGTTATCCGGACCGAGCGCCCCGCCGACCTCGCCGACCAGCGTTTCATAATCGCGAATAAGCTGCAATTCCTCGCGGCGCTCCGTCGTGCGGTTGAAAGGATCGAAAGCCGTGCCGCGTAGGAATTTCAGCTTCGCCAGCAAGCCGAAGGCGCGCAGCGCCCAGGGACCATAGGTGCGCTTCAGGAGATGGCCGGTGGCGGGGTCGCGCTTG
>DASYDA010000262.1:0-14792 GCA_036499865.1 Dongiaceae bacterium
ATCCGGATCGACCGGCAAAGGACGCAAAGAATTGACGGCATCAGGCGCCGTGACCATCTACGGCATCAAGAATTGCGACACCATGAAGAAGGCGCGGACCTGGCTGGAAACGCATGGCGTCGATTATGCGTTCCATGACTACAAAGCCGAGGGCATCGCGTCCGAGAAGCTGAAGGCCTGGGCGGGCAAGCTCGGCTGGGAAGTGCTGCTGAACCGCGCCGGCACCACCTTCCGCGCGGTGCCGGAACGGAACAAGCAGGCGATCGATATCGGCAAGGCCATCGCGCTGATGGCCGCCCAACCTTCCATGATCAAGCGGCCGGTGCTGGAACATGCCGGTGGAATCCTGGTGGGATTCAAGCCGGAGCAATACGAAGCCGCCTTCGCCCGCTAGCTCCCGCATTGGTCCGCGCTCGGTTCAACGCATCGCTGCCAAGCAGCGAGCGAATCGCGTTCGCGTCGTGAATGCAGGCGTCACTTCGAATTTGTCTGCACCATCATTCCGCAAATCTCCTTCAGCAGTTTCGCGGCCACGGTTGCGGTGATGTTGGAGAGATCGCAGCGCGGATTGTATTCGACGATGTCGGCACCCACGATCGGTTGATCGATAGACTGGATGAGATCGATCACCTGGCGGGGCGACAATCCACCGGGCTCTCGATGCGAAACGCCGGGCGCATAAGCCGGGTCGAGCCCATCGATATCCAGTGAGATATAGACCGGCGTATTGATATCGAGCCGGAGATTTGGATCCCAGCGCGCGGCGCCGATCGTCTCCACGCCGAAACGTTTGAATTGCGCGCGATGATGATCGTTGACGGCGCGCAGCCCGACCTGGATCAGGCGATCGGTCAGCCGTTCCTCCATGATCCGGGCGAACGGCGAAGCGTGGGATCGAGGATTGTCCTGATAGGCGTGATAGATGTCGGGATGCGCATCGATATGGAGAATGGTCAGCCGGGGATGGCGCCGACGAACCGCCCGCATGATCGGATGCGTGATGGCATGGTCGCCGCCTAGGCTGACCAATGGATTCCCTGACTCCATCGCACGCCCGACGTTCAGCTCGATGAGGTCCCAGGGATCGGCGGCAGCATCGAACGCGATGTCGCCGTGATCCACGATCCGGCCTTCGATGCCGAGATCGATGCCGGTTTCGCTCCAATTGCTATAAGCGCTGGAATGAAATTCGCGACGGATCAACGCCGGCGCTTCCGCGGCACCCTTCAAATGGGACGAGTAATCGTCGTTGGGAATTCCCAGGAGAGAGATTGCGACCATCTTCGGCGTCACCTGTGTCTGGAGATCGGAATCCGCGCTTCTATCGCCCGATCTCCATTAAGGTCTACTTCATTAATCTAATAGGATTTGTTAGATTTACTTAATGTTCGATCTCGCCCGCTTGAAACTGCTCAGGGAGCTCGCCCATCGCGGCACGATGACCGCGGTTGGCGCCGCGGTCGGGCTGACCTCATCTGCGGTATCGCAACAGCTCGCGACCCTGGAGCAGGAGGCGCAGGTTGCGCTGCTGGAACGCATCGGCCGGGGCGTACGCCTGACCGCGGAGGGCCTGCGGCTGGTCACCCACACCGAAGCCATTCTCCAGGCCGTCGAGGCCGCCGCCCTGGATTTGAAGGCAGCGGGCGAGAATCCATGCGGCGTGCTGGAGGTCGCCTGCTTCCCGACTTTTGCGAAGGCGCGCTTGCTCGCGGCCATGATCCGGGCCCGGAAACGCTTTCCGGAACTCCGAGTTATCATCCATGAACTCGAATCCGCCGACGCGATCGAAGCCGTGCGCGAAGGACGCTGCGACCTTGCCGTAAGTTTCGCCTACAATCTGGTGCCGCATCCCGCTATCGCCGGCCTGGTTTCGCATCCGCTCATAGACGAGCCTGTATTCCTGGTTTTGCCCCCCGCCTGGCGGCGGGAGCGTCAGCCGATCGGATTGGAGCGCTTCGCGCAAGAAGACTGGATCGTCGGATCGCGCCAATCGGACGACCGGCGGCTCGCCGAGCGCGTCTGCGGCATCGCCGGTTTTGCGCCGCGGATCGCCCATACGGTCGACGACTACGACCTGGTGATCCGCATGGTGGCGGCGGGGTTCGGCGTGGGATTCGTGCCGGAATTGGGGCTTGGATCTCCGAGCGCGGATTCCGTGGTCATCCGCACGCCTATCGGTACCCCGCTCCGCCGGCGCATCCACGCTTTGACACGGACCGCAATCGCCGGCTCGCCCGCCATTCAGGCCTTGCTCGCCGAGCTGACCGGAGCCGGTAAACAGGGCACCGCCGAGCCGTCACGCCGAAAGAAACCTGCCCGAACGACCGCCTAGGCGGCAATCCGATGGCCGTGATGCCGGTGCCGGAAGATTCAGGCCCTGGGGTCGGATACATCCTCGAATTCAAGGGTCTGAATTCGCGGCCGTGGGCCCGGCGTGAGGATCAGATTGCCGCTCACCGTGCCCTTGGCGCCCTTCACCACGAACTTCCCTGCGAGGTCGTGCTGCGGCTCGATGCGGTCCAGCTGGCCCTCCCCGAACCTCGCCTTCAGCTTGGCGAGCGTGGCGCTCCGGTCTTCGGCGGACTCGTCGAGCAGCAGGTTCCCGGAAAGCAGGTCGGAGGCTTCGAGCTTGCCGGCGTTGTAGGCCCGCACCGCCGCCGCGACGGCATCGGCCAGTGCTTTCGAGACGCGGCGTTCGCGCGGCTTCCAAAGGCCCGCGGCATGCAATACATCCGCCATCCCGAAGGTGGCGCGGTCGGCATCGGCATAGGTGACATTGGCGAAGGCGAAGAGGCCGATCCCGGTGTCGGGCGAGATCAGCACATGGGAGCCGTAGCCGGGCAAGCCGCCACGATGATGCAGAGTGCGTCCGAGCACCGGATCGGTCGATTGCACCATGCCGTAGCCATAGGCGCTGGAGACGACAACCGGCTTGCCGCCAACTTCGCGCTGCGTGGCCGGCAGGGGAAAGCCGTGGGCGAGGCCGAGCTCGCGCACGGTCGCGCGACGGACCGGGCCGGTCTCCGCATCGTCGCGTGCGGGCCAAGCGGAGAGCAGGAAGGCGACATAGCGCGCATAATCCTCGGCGGTGGTGACGAGACCGCCCATGGCGCCGATCTCGCCGTCGGGCTCCGCGGCCTCCGGCGACCATTTATCATGCGCCCAGCGGTAGCCGATCGCCCGCTTCGCTTCGGGGATGGAAAAGAAATCGAAGGTCGTCGCTTGCATGCCGAGCGGCTTCAGCAGCCTTTCGCCGACGACGTCCTGATATTTCCGGCCGCTCACATTGGTAATGACGCGGCCGAGCACGCCGTAACCGAGATTGCTGTATTCGTAAGCCAAGCCCGGCGCCTGCGCGAACAGCCCGCCGGCGGCGATCAGGCGGGTGAAATCCTCCGGCGAAATGCCGAGCTGGCGATCCCCCCAGGGATCGTCGGTCACGAAGCCGGCGGAATGGTTGAGGAGATCGCGCAAGGAGACCGGGCGGCTGTCCGCGGTGGGGAGCGCGAGCCTAGCGAGTTCGGGCACGTATTCGCCGACCGGCGCTTCGAGCGCCACCTTGCCGTCATCCCGCAGCATCAAGATGGTGAGGGCGGTGATGTTCTTGGTCATCGACGCGATGCGGAAGCGGGTGTCCAGCGCCACCGGATGGTTGTGCTCGCGGTCGGCAAGGCCGATGGGCTTCACCCAGTGCAAGCTGCCGTCGGAAACCAAGCCGGCCATGAGCCCCGGGCTATGCTGCTTGCGCGCAAATTCTTCCAGCCCGACTGCAAGAGCATCCGCCGCTTCCGCCGGCAGTTTCGATTCCGATGATTTCGATGACGTGTCCATGATGGCTCCCGGTTCGCTCGTTTTTCCGCTCTGATTTTCTTTGCGGCGTTGATCACATATCCGCATTTCGATGTCCATGGCCTCGTGGAGACAAGGGAGCGGATAACGCTCACATTTCCCCGATCACGCTTGCCACGAAATCGATGAATGCCCGCACCTTCGCCGCTGGGAGGTGGCTCGAGGGATGGAGCGCATAAAGGGGAAAGGCTTCGCCGTGCCAGTCAGGCAGGATTTCTACGAGATGGCCTTCTTCCAGCATGTCACGGATGCCGATTTCCTTGACGCGGGCGATGCCGACGCCAGCGAGGCAGGCACCCAACATCGTGCCGAATTCCGTGACGGTGAGACGGCCGGAAGTTTTCACCGTCTGTGTCTTGCGTCCCTGCCGGTATTCCCAATCGTCCAGGGATTCGCCGGTCAGTGAATTGCGGACCTGTAGACAGGCGTGATCGGCGAGGTCCGCGGGCTTCTCCGGCCGGCCATGCTTCTTGAGATAAGCCCGCGCCGCCACCGTGACGGTGCGCGTCTCCAGCAGCTTTCGTGCGACCAGAGAGGATGACGGCGGCTGGCCGAAGCGGATCGCGATGTCGAAACCCTCGCCGACGAGATCGCCGAGCTGGTCGCGGGTGTTCAGTTCCAGCGCGATTTCCGGATAAAGCGCCAGGAAACGGTCGATATGCGGCGCCAGCATCATCCGGGAAAAGAAGGCATCCACATTCACCCGCAGGCGGCCGCGCACCACGGTCGCGGCTCCCGCCGTCTGCGTGAAGGCGTCCGCGATCCCCGACAGCAAAGGGCCGACCTCGCCATAGAGGCGCCGCCCTTCATCGGTCAGGGTGACCGAGCGCGTGGTCCGGTCGAGCAGGCGAACGCCGACGCTGGATTCCAGCCGGGAGACGGCGCGGCTCACACCGGAGGGCGAGAGCCCCAGGGCCTCGGCCGCACGCGCGAAGCTGCCGCCCTCGACGATGGCCGCCAGCACACCGACATTCGCCACCAGGCGTCCATCGAATGCCATACCCGCCTCCACTCAAAAGCAGTGCTTTGGTGATTTTGGATCACCAATCACCTGACATAAGCGCACTTCAAGCATGTGTGTCCAGGCGCTATCTCAACATTCAGGAAAATCAAGAGGAGACCGAACATGTATGCAATCACGGGAATCACCGGCCAGGTGGGCGGCGCACTTGCCCGCAATCTCCTCGCGGCCGGCCAACCGGTCCGTGCCATCCTGCGTGATGCCGGAAAGGGGCGGATCTGGTCGCAACAAGGCTGTGAGGTCGCGCTTGCGGAGATGGAAGACGCGGCGGCTCTCGCCACCGCTTTCCAGGGCGCCGACGGTGTCTTCATCCTGCCGCCTTCCGAATTCGACCCGAAGCCGGGATATCCCGAAGCCCGCGCCGTCATCGCGGCGGTCAAGTCGGCGCTGGAAGCGGCGCGGCCTCGAAGGGTCGTCGTCCTCTCGACGATCGGCGCGCAAGCGGCGCAACCCAATCTGCTGACCCAGAGAACACTGATGGAGCAGGCCTTGCGCGAGTTGCCGATGCCGGTGACTTTCCTGCGGCCGGCCTGGTTCATGGAAAACTTCGCCTGGGATGTCGCTTCGGCCCGCGACCAGGGCGTCCTGGCAAGCTTCCTCCAACCCCTCGACAGGCCGGTGCCGATGATCGCAACGGCGGATATCGGCCGCGTTGCGGCGGAACTCATTGAGGAGGGCACGACAGGATGTCGCATCGTCGAGCTCGAAGCCGCGCAGCGGATCACGCCGAACGAAGTCGCCACCGCTTTTTCGGAGATTCTTGGCCGCCCGGTGCGCGCCGAAGCTGTTCCTCGCGAGACCTGGGGCAGCCTGTTCAAGGCGCAGGGCATGAAAGACCCCATCCCCCGTATCCAGATGCTCGACGGCTTCAACGAAGGCTGGATCGAGTTCGAGCGCGGCGAAACCGGTTCGATGAAAGGAAAGGTCGCGTTGGAGACCGTGCTTCGCGGATTGATCCAAGCCGGAGCAACCATGACGACAATGTGACCAAGCCTGATTCTGGACGATTGGGAACGATTTCTGGACCCCGGGATTTGAATTTCTCCCTAGTGTCTGAGGCGCAGCGTGGACGACACGGTCGCCCGCGGGTTTGAACGTGCGCAAGAGCATGGATCGGCCGCCTCAGACGAGGAGAAAACAAACATCGGTCCGAACCATCCGAACAAGGAGGTGCGGCCGAATCGGTGCAGCAGATTCGAAGTGGATTCCCCCAATGGACGCAGCGCATCTCTTCCCCTCTTCCCTCGGCCCGAGCGCTCTGGCGAATTTCTATAGGACGGTTCGCCAGACCAGCCGGGGCCTTGGAGCGCCCCTTTCCGACGCCGATGCGACCGTTCAATCGATGCCGGATGCGAGTCCCGCCAAATGGCATCTGGCGCACACCACCTGGTTCTTCGAGACCATGGTTCTCACGCAACATCTCCCGGGCTACCGCGTCTTCGACGAGCGCTTCAATTTCCTGTTCAACTCCTACTACGAGACGGTCGGAGAGCGTCAGCCCCGGCCGAAGCGCGGCATGATCACTCGGCCGACGCTGCAAACGGTTTTCGATTATCGCGACCACGTCGATGCAGCGATCGGCCAATTGTTCGAGATGGATCCACCGGCGCTTGTGAGCGAACTCATCGAGCTTGGCTGCCATCATGAGCAACAGCACCAGGAGCTGCTGCTCACCGACCTCTTGCATCTCTTCTCGCAGAATCCCCTTAAGCCCGCCTACAAGGATCCGGCAGCCGTCGCCGTCGACAGCACCGCGGCCATACCCATCCAATACTCGGAGTTCAAAGGCGGAATCGCCAAGATCGGCCATGACGGCGAGGGCTTCGCGTTTGACAGCGAAGGCCCGCGTCACCAGGTCGTTGTCGAGCCGTTCAAGCTTGCCAACCGGCCGGTCACCAATGGCGAGTGGATGGAATTCATCATGGCCGGCGGCTATCGCGATCCTCTGCTCTGGCTGTCCGAGGGATGGGCAAAGGTACTCGCCGAAGGCTGGAGCATGCCGCTCTATTGGGAAGAGCGCGACGGCGAATATTGGACGATGACCCTGCGAGGAGCGCAGCCGGTCGATCCCATTGCCCCGGTCACCCATGTGAGCTTTTTCGAGGCCGACGCTTTCGCCACCTGGTCCGACCGTCGTCTTCCCACCGAGGCGGAATGGGAGCTCGCCGCGCACGGGCTTCCCCTTGTCGGAAACTTCGCGGATTCCGGACGCTTGAGGCCCAAACCCGCATCCGATAGGCCGGCATTCGACAAGGCGGCGTCCCACGCGCAAGGCGGCCTGCGCCAGATGTTCGGCGATGTCTGGGAATGGACACGGAGTCCGTTCACGTCTTATCCACGCTTCCGCGCGATCGAGGGGGCGGTGGGCGAATACAACGGCAAATTCATGTGCGGCCAATTCGTCCTGCGCGGCGGCTCCTGCGTGACGCCCGCCGATCATATCCGGGTGACCTACCGCAACTTCTTTCCGCCCCATGCGCGGTGGCAATTCTCGGGCCTGCGCTTGGCGCAGGATGCGTGAGACTTCAATCGGCAGCTCAAAGCGCTGGCCCATGGCGTATTCGAGGCGATCCGAGCCAGCGGACGCGCCATCGCCAAATGCCCCTTCATGTCAGCCTATGCGAGCCGTCACCCGGAATATGTCACCTTTCTCGATGGGTGAGGCTTATGCGACCGCTTTGAGCTCGGCTTGGTGACAAACGCGTCAGGCGCATCGGCATTGATCCAGGCATAGAACAGATGTCCCTCTTCAGTTCCTTCTAGCACCGCGTCATCGGAATGACTAAGTGAGAGGGGACAAACGGTAGGAGTGACCATGACAAAGAACGCCCTCATCGTCGGTTCCAGCGGCATCATCGGCAGCGCGATGGCCGAAATCCTGAATGAAGAAGGCTGGCCGGTCTCGGGCCTCGCCCGCAAGCCTGTCGAGCAGACCGGAGTCAAGCCGATCGCCGCCGACCAACTCGATCCGGCCTCGCTCCAGGCCGCGCTTGCCGGAGCCGATCCGTCGCATATATTCATCGCAAGTTGGCTGCGCCAGAAGACGGAGGCGGAGAACATCCGCGTCAATTCGGCCATGGTCCGCAACCTGCTCGACGCATTGCGGCCGGCAGAGTCGGTGCGGCATGTCGCCCTGGTCACGGGGCTCAAGCATTACCTCGGCCCGTTCGAGGCCTATGGCAAGGGCGTGCTGCCGCAGACGCCGTTCCGGGAGGAGCAGGGGCGTCTCGACATCGAGAATTTCTACTATGCCCAGGAAGACGAGGTCTTCGCGGCCGCCAAGCGCGACGGCTTCAGCTGGAGCGTCCATCGCGCGCATACCGTGATCGGCAAGGCCGTCGGCAATGCGATGAACATGGGCACGACCTTGGCCGTCTATGCGACCATCTGCAAGGAGACCGGCCGCCCGTTCCGCTTCCCCGGCGTCGCCGTGCAATGGGACAGCCTGACCGACATGACCGATGCGCGGCTGCTCGCTCATCATATGCTTTGGGCGGCCACGACGCCGGCGGCGGCCAATCAGGCGTTCAACATCGTCGATGGCGACATCTTCCGATGGAGCTGGATGTGGGGACGGCTCGCCGGCTGGTTCGGCATCCCGGCTGAGCCCTTCGACGGGGTGGTCCGGCCGCTCGAACAAGAGATGGCCGGAGACGCGCCGATCTGGCGCGACATCGCGACTCGGCACAATCTGGCCGAGCCGGATATCGATCGCCTCATCTCGCCCTGGCACACCGACGCCGATCTCGGCCGCCCGATCGAGGTCGTCACCGACATGTCGAAGAGCCGGCGGCTCGGCTTCACCCGGTATCAGCCCACGGATGACGCCTTCTTTGATCTCTTCGAGCGGTTGCGGAAGGACCGGCTTATCCCGTGATCCGCGCGTGTCATTTCCTGGTTGCGCCCGCGCGGAGATCCGGCAGCACGACACTCCCGGTCTCGAGCAGCGATTTCAGATTGGAAAGGATGCGCGGCCAGCCGCCGGAGACCGCTTCGATGAACTTCGATTTCGGGCGATCCATGATGTGGGTGATGGTCAGCTTCACCGCGGCATCGTTCGGCTCGAGCTCGATGGTGCAGCGCGAATGGCCTTCGGATTTCAGCTCCGGCTTGAATTCGTTGTGCCATTTGAGCACCAGGCGCTTGGGCGGATGAAACTCGACGATCTCTCCGGCATCGGCGACGCGGCCGTCGGGAAAGACCAGTTGCCAGGACGAGCCGGCCTTCCAATCGGTCTCGAAATGCATGCCGGACCAATAGGTCTTCATGAAGCCCGGGCTGGTCAGCGCCGACCACAGCTGGTCGGGCGTTGTGCGGATGAAGGTGACGTAAACGAAGGTCGAGGCGGCCGCGTTAGTCATGATCTTCTCCTTCGAGGTTCCGCTTCAGGGCCGAGAGCACCCGTAGGCCTGGGCGTTCGAATTTGCCGATCCAGCGCTCGGCGATGGCATTGATCGGTACAGGATTGATGAAATGCAGCTTCTCCCGCCCCTGCCGCTTCCAGGAAACGAGGTTGGCCTCTTCCAGGATCCCCAGATGCTTCGCCACCGCCTGACGCGTCATCTCCAGCCCCTGGCACAGTTCTCCCAGTGTCTGGCCGTTTTTGCGGTGCAAGCGGTCCAAAAGCTGCCGCCGGCTCGCATCCGCCAGAGCCCGAAAGACCGCGTCATCGTTCATTCTCCTAATATGCAACCACCGGGTTACGGGTCAAGGGGCCGCTGATCCGCGACCGCGAAACGCTTCCGATACTCGGCCGGCGTCACGCCGACATGGCGGGCGAAGGCGCGGCGGAGCAGGTCGACATCGGCGAAGCCGCAGTTCGCGGCCACCTGCTTCGGCGATTGACTTCCGGCTTCCAGGAGGCGGCGGGCGGCTGTGATCCGGGCGGCTTCGACCCAGCGCGCCGGCGTGGCGCCGACTTCGCCACGGAACAGCCGCGCGAAATGGCGCGGGCTGAGATGCATGCGTTCGGCCAGACTGGAGACGGTGTGGTTGGTGGACGGGTTCGCCGCCACCCAGCGCTGCAGCTCCTGCAGGGCCGAGCGACCGGCGGGAGCCGCAGCTTCACTGCGGCTGAATTGCATCTGGCCGCCCGGCCGCTTGAAATACATGACGAGCTGCGCCGCCACACGCATGGCGATTTCGCGGCCGAGATCTTCCTCGACCAGCGCCAATGCGAGATCCAGCCCCGCGGTCACGCCGGCCGCGGTGCGCAGCTTGCCGTCGCGGATATGGATCGCATCCGCCTCGACCTTCAGCGCGGGATGGACCTGCGCCAGGCGTTCGGCGACCGCCCAATGCGTGGTGACCCGGCGGCCGTCGAGCAGCCCGGTCGCCGCCAGCAGGAACGCACCCGCGCAGACGGAGCCATAGCGCCGCGTCGTGGGCGCCACGCGCTGCAGCCAATCGACAATGCGCGGGTCCGGGCGGATCACCTCGGCATTTGGGCATCCCGCCACCAGCAACGTGTCGATCCTGGGCTCGGCGGAATCGCCGATGACGAAATCCGGCATCAGCCGCGCGCCCGATGAACTGGAGATCGGGCCGCGTCGGCTGGCGACGATCATCAGGCGATAAGCGGGGTTGCTCGCTTGCGCGTTCGCCTCGGCGAAGACATCGAGCGGGCCCGAGACGTCCAGCAATTGTACGCCGGGCATGGAAACGATCGCGATCGTTCTGGTGTTTTTCATGAAGTCTTCGCCTCATGTCCGTTTAGGGCGCGAAATGTCCGTATTAGACGTATCCAGTCGATTAAAGACAGGCTAGCGCGCGCTTACTCTCATGACCAGGACAATCTTGAAGGAGAGCCGAAATGACAATCATCGCCGATGTACGCCTTCCCGACAGCAAGCTCTGCCGCGAAATCACCGAACTGGTGCGTGACACGGAATCGCCCTTGCTGTTCAACCATTCCAGCCGCGTCTTCTATTTCAGCGCTCTGGCAGGTAGACGCCGCGAGCTGAAATTCGATCCCGAGCTGCTCTATGCCGGCGCGATGTTCCACGATATGGGACTGACCCCGCAGCACAGCAGCCAGCACGAACGCTTCGAGGTCGACGGCGCCAACACCGCCCGCGACTTCTTGAAAAGCCATGGCATCGCCCAGGCGGATATCGACATCGTCTGGACCGCGATCGCCCTGCACACGACGCCCGGCATCCCGCAGCACATGCATCCCGTCGTCGCATTGCTCACCGCCGGCGTCGAAATGGACGTGCTCGGCCTTGCCTATAAGGAATACAGCGAGGTCGAGCGCAACGCCGTCGTCCACGCGCATCCACGCAGCGCGCATTTCAAGGAGGACATCATCCAGACCTTCTATGACGGCATCAAGCACAAGCCGGAGACCACCTTCGGCAATGTCAAAGCCGATGTCCTGGCCGACAAGGATCTCAATTTCAAGCGCGGCAACTTCTGCAGCGTGATCCGCGGCTCGCTCTGGCAGGGATGAGATTATTCGAAGCGGCGCGCCAGTTGCTCCAGCGACAGGCGCGTGCCCGCTTCATTGTCCTCCGCCCGCACCCCCGGCGGCAAATTTGTGAAGAGGAAGGTGACCTC
This sequence comes from Dongiaceae bacterium, assembly GCA_036499865.1. Lineage (GTDB taxonomy): Bacteria > Pseudomonadota > Alphaproteobacteria > Dongiales > Dongiaceae > Dongia. The sequence goes on from DASYDA010000262.1 coordinate 11,429, forward strand.
GGTACCGCCGGAGACCGCCCCGAAGATGATCTCGATCCGCATCTCTCCGGCGAAGGCCGGATCGGGGGAATCGAAAGTGACGGCTTCGACGATCCGGCGCGGATTTGAACATCATCAAAGCACGCAATAAGTTCGATCAGCGCATCGCACCTTGAACGGCGGCGCACCCGTCGTCTCAAGCGAAACACGCATCGCTCTCGGAATTTTCGCTGGACTCTACGCCGCCCTTGGCGGTGATATAGAAACTGGGGAAGTGGGGATCGAGATGGCGCGCTGGGTTCCGATTGCGTTCACGGCAGCAGTTCTGATCGGCTCGCTCGGCGCGGCGCGGGCTCAGGATACGAGCGTCATCCCGGATGCCGGAACCATCCCCGACACGATGGCCCAGCGGGTACTGGCCTGCGCCTCATGCCATGGCGCGAAGGGCGAAGGCACCAGCAACGCCTATTTCCCCAGACTCGCCGGCAAGCCGGCCGGATATCTTCACAACCAGCTCGTGGCGTTCCGAAATGGACGGCGGCATTACCCGCCGATGAACTACCTGCTGGAATTCCTGCCCGATTCCTATCTCAGCGCGATGGCGGACTACTTCGCGGCGCAACGCCCGCCGCTCCCCACACCCGCCGTTCCGGATGTGAGCAAGGCTATCCTCGACCATGGCCAGTCACTGGTCACACAGGGCGACTACGCCCGCGGGGTTCCGGCCTGTTCGAGCTGCCACGGAACCTCGTTGACCGGGATGGAGCCGGCGATTCCCGGCCTGCTCGGCCTGCGCACCAGCTATATCAGCGCGCAGCTCGGCGCCTGGCGCTATGGCACGCGCACCGCGGCGGCGCCGGATTGTATGCAGATCGTCGCAGGGCATCTCACCGAGGATGATGTGAAGGCTGTCGCGGCCTGGCTCGCGTCACGACCGGCGGCAGAGGACCCCGCGCCCGCTGCGAAGGGAAGCTTCGGCCTGCCCTTCGCATGCGGCAGTGAGCCGCATTGAGGAGGTCAGCGATGACCAATGCACATGTCCTCAGGAGATTCGCTTTCGGCGTGGTGGTGGCCACGGCCTTCTCCTCCTCCGCTCAGGCGCAAGATCAAGCAGCCGGCAAGCCCGATCCCGGTTTGGTGGCCAAGGGCGAATACCTGGCGCGCGCGGGGGACTGCATCGCCTGCCACACCGCGCCGGAGGGCAAGCTCTTTGCCGGCGGCCGGTCCATGCCGACACCTTTCGGTACGCTCTACACATCGAACATCACGCCGGATCCTGAGACCGGCATCGGCAAGTGGAGCGCCGACGACTTCTACAAGACTATGCATGAGGGTCGTTTTCCGGATGGCGGGCTGCTCTACCCCGCGATGCCCTTCGGCTCCTATACCAAAGTCACCCGCGCGGACAGCGACGCCATCTTCGCCTATCTCCGCTCGATCGCGCCCGTGAAGCAGGCGGACTGGCCGCACGATCTCGATTTCCCCTACAACAACCGCTCGCTGATCCTCGGCTGGCGCACCCTGTTCTTCACCGAGGGCGAATACAAGCCCGACGCAGGCAAGTCCCAGGAGTGGAATCGCGGCGCCTATCTGGTCAAAGGCCTCGGGCATTGCGGCATGTGCCACACCGCCATCAACGCGCTCGGCGGCAGTTCGGAATCCAAGGCCTTCGAAGGCGGCTTGATCCCGATGCAGAACTGGTATGCGCCGTCTCTCACTTCGAACAAGGAAGCCGGGCTTGGCGACTGGAGCATCGCCGACATCACCGACCTTCTGCGCACCGGCATCTCGAAACGCGGCGTGGTCTACGGCCCGATGGCGGAAGTCACCTATAACAGCCTGCAATATCTGAATGCCGAAGACATCAAGGCGATGGCGGTCTATCTCAAGAGCCTGGGTCAGGGCAACCCGCCGGAGGCCGCAACCTCGGCGATATCGACTGCGGAAAGCAGCCTGCTGCTCTCCTTCGGTAAGACCGTCTACGACCAGCAATGCGCGAGCTGCCACGGCACGGAGGGCAAGGGCCATCCGCCGCATTATCCGCCGCTCGCCGGCAATCCTTCGATCCAGATGCCCTCCGCCGTCAACCCGATCCGGATGGTGCTGAACGGCGGCTTCCCGCCGGGCACCGCCGGTAATCCCATGCCTTACGGCATGCCGCCCTTCGCGCAGGCGCTTTCCGACGACGAAATCGCCGCCGTGGTCACGTTTATCCGGACCTCCTGGGGCAATCGCGGCAGCGCGATCAGCGCCAGCGATGCCAATGCGCTGCGTTCCGCGCCACTGAACTGAGGATCATCGAGCGCCATGATCAATTCCGCCCCGACCTCCACGGAACCCGAAGACAAAGCCGTTGACGCCATCGTACGGGCCGGACCGCGCGGTGCGCTGGTGCTGGCGGGCATCGCCACCGCCGTGGTGGTGGCGATCTGGTTTGCTTTCTACCTCTTCGTTTTCACCCCGCGCGGCCCGCATTGACGCCCCGTTTGACAAGGGATCCGGCCCGATGAGCGCAGAAGAGACCGACCATCGCAGTGCGGAAGTCGCGGCCCGAATCGAGGGGCGCTGGGCGACGGCGTCGATCGTCATCGTCGTGCTGCTGGCCGCCGCCGCAGCCTTCGCCGGGATCCATCAGGCAACCATGCCGCAGGCCCGCTTGGAAACCGCGAATCCCACCACCCTCCACATCGCGGGAGAATTCGTCGAAAGCAATCTCGGCAGCGCCGTCGAGCCGAACGGCTCGGTGACGGTGCGGCTGATCGGCCAGCAATATTCCTTCACGCCGCAATGCGTGCTGGTCCCCGCCGCCACGCCGATCACCATCCGGGCGACCAGTTCGGATGCCGTGCACGGCTTCCTGATCGAGGGGACCAATATCAACAGCATGCTGGTCCCGGGCTATGTCTCCGTCATGACCACGCGTTTCAGCGAGCCCGGCGAGCATCTGATGCCCTGTCACGAATTCTGCGGCACCGGGCATGAAGGCATGTGGGCGCGGGTGAAGGTGATTCCGAAACTCGACTTCCTCGCCATGAGTAATGCGCAACGGAGGCTCAGCTGTGTTAAATAGCAAGCGGCTCGTGCTCGCGCATTTTTGGCTGGCCTTCGGCCTGTTCGGCCCGGCGCTGCTGCTCGGCGCCTGGCAGATGTTCATCCGCAGCCCGCTCCACGCCTGGATCAGCGATCCCGAATGGTATTACCGCTCGGTGACGGCGCATGGAACGGTGATGGCCTATGCCTTCCCGACGCTGATCGCCATGGGCTTCGGCTATGCCATCAGCGAGACCTCGCTCGCCCAGCCGCTGGTCGGCCGCCGCTGGGCCTGGGTGGGATTCATCCTGGTGCTGGTGGGCGCGATCACGGCGATGATCCCGGTATCCTTGGG
>DASYDA010000263.1:0-4068 GCA_036499865.1 Dongiaceae bacterium
CTTCACGGCGAGGGGCATGAAGGTGAATTGCAGATCCGGATGCTCGATGCCGGCGCGGCTGCGGATGAAGCCGCCCGCTTCAAAGTGGTTGCTGGCGGCCGGTCCCGATTTCGCCAGGAACCATTGCGCGCCGGTGAGGAACTTGCCCGGCGCCCTGGCCTTCTTCGCCAGGGTGACCGGCGCCTTGCAGGCATGCTGGATGACGATATCCGGATGGTCGCTGAGATTGGACCCGACACCGGCGCGCTCATGCTTCACCGGAACGCCGAGCCGCCGCAAGAGATCGCCGGGCCCGATTCCGGAGATCTGCAAAAGCTGCGGCGAATTGATCGCGCCGCCGGAAAGGATGACCTCCCGCGTAGCCCGCGCGGTCTCGCGTCTTCCGCCGACACCATAGACAACACCCACCGCATGGGTTCCCTCCAGCATCACTTCCAGCGCCAGGGCGCCGGTGACGATGGCGAGGTTCGGCCGGTCGCGCACCGGATCGAGATAGCCGCGCGCGGTGCTCCAGCGCTTGCCGCCATGGGTGGTGCGGTCGCAGGGGCCGAAGCCTTCCTGTTGCGCGCCGTTGGCGTCCGGCGTGAAGGGATAGCCGGCCTGAATGCCGGACTGGATGAAGGCATCTTTCAGCGGTCCTTCCGCGCCGTTGGGCACGCTCACCCGCAACGGGCCGTCATTGCCGTGGTAGAGGTCGCCGCCCCTCTGGTGGCTCTCGGCGCGTTTGAAATAGGAGAGCACATCCGCATAGCTCCAGCCGCGATTGCCCGATTGCGCCCAGCGATCGTAATCGCGGGCATGGCCCCGCACATACATCATGCCGTTGATCGAGGAGGAGCCGCCCAGCACGCGGCCGCGGGGATGGCTCAAGCGCCGTCCGTCGAGATGGGGCTCCGGTTCGGAGACATAGGCCCAGTTGAACTTCTCGGAGCCCAGCAGCCGTCCGATGCCGGAGGGCATGTCGATCTCCCAGGAGCGATCGGCGGGCCCGGCTTCCAGCAGCAATACCTTGACGGCCGGGTCTTCGGTCAGCCGGGCGGCGAGCACGCAGCCTGCCGATCCCGCGCCGACGATCACATAATCGAACTCTTTCACTTCACACCCCTCTTCACCGCACACCCTGCAGCGCCGGCGCGATGGATTGATGGACCAGGCTGTGGAAGTGATGCACCAGATGCTCGCTCTCATTGCTGCGCTCGGCATCGATCAGATAGCGGCCCTGGTTGAAGCCGAAGGAACGCAGGCCCTTCTGGTTGGTCACATTGAGCTCGATATCCTCCGGTCCCAGCTTCTCGTTCATCCATTTGATGCAGGATTTGGTGACTTCCGGCATCGCGCGGTCCGGGCCGTAATAGCCGAAGCGCAGCAGCGACTTCTCCGGCTCCAGCGGGATCATCAGGAAGGTCCCGCAGATATCGGCGAAGGGGAAGCAATAGAAGGTGGTGTTCGGCCAGACGCCGATATTGAAGAACGAGTCGGTTTGCCAGGTGGCGCTTTCCAGCTTCTCGCCATAGGCAGCGCTGACATTGCCCTTCGGCGGCCCGATATAGGTCCACCATTTGTCATGCGCCTTCAGGTCGTAGCGTTTGAAGTCGATCAGCGCCGCCAGTTCCTTATGCACCGGGCCGGAGAGGCCGAAATGGTAGCCTTCGATGGAATTGTCCATGATGACCTTCCAGTTCGCCGGAACGATCACATCGACTTCCGAGATCAGCTTCATGTGGGCAAGATCGGGCAAATAGCGCTGCATCTCCGCTTCGGCGCCCGGAGCGATCTCGCCGAGCGGCATTGCATCGGGATCGAAATTCGCGAAGACGAAGCTGCCAAGGATTTCGGTCCGGACCGGCTTCAATCCGAATTGTGTGCGGTCGAAATCCGGCAGGCGCTCGGTGCGCGGCGCGGCGCGGAGCGCGCCGTCGCGGCCGTAGCACCAGGAATGATAGCCGCAGCGCAGAACGCTGCCGAGCTTGCCCCGGCGTTCCAGGATCAGGCGGTTGCCGCGATGCTGGCAGGCGTTGTGGAAGCCGCGGATAATCCCGTCATCCCCGCGCGCCACGATGATCGATTGGTCCAGGATATCGAATGTCGCGAAACTGCCGGGCTCTGCGAGCTCGTTCACATGGGCGACGCAATGCCAGGCCGGATAGAACACGCGCTCGCGCTCCGCCGCGAAGACCGCGGGGTCATAGAAATAGCGTGCCGGCAAAGTGGGGGCATGTTCCGGCGCGCTCGGCGCCCAATCCAGGGACTTCATCGGGATCATGTCGGTCCAGACTTTCTTCCTTGTTCAAAAGCCGGCTTTCACGCTAGGGCGGTGTGGGCGCGGGGCTTGATGGAAAGCGTCAGGTTCGTGTCGCGATCGATCAGGAGGCGCCGCCGGGAAACATTGCTGACTCCATGATTGTGAAGGGAAAATTACTCGTTGTCAGTTTCCCGCCGGGAGGCCTAATGTTCCCCCGCAACGTTACCCCGATTCCTTGGCGCGGCGCCTGTCGCGCCTCTATTTCCCAGGAGACCTGCCATGAAAATCGCTTTGCCGCCGCTCCCCTATGGCTATGACGCTTTGGAGCCGCATATCTCGAAAGCAACGCTCGAGACCCATCACGACAAGCATCATGCCGCTTATGTGGACAAGGCGAAGAGCCTCGCGCCGGAAGCGGGCATGGGCAGCGATTCCCTGGAGCAGATCATTGCGAAGACCGCCGGCAAGGACGCCCAGAAGGCGCTGTTCAACAATGCGGCGCAGGCCTGGAACCACACCTTCTATTGGCATTCGCTGAGCGCCAAGGGCGGCAAGCCCCAGGGCGACGTCGCCAAGCTGATCGACAAGGCCTTCGGCGATTTCGACACTTTCGGCAAGAAATTCGCCGAGGCGGCGGTCGGCCAGTTCGGCAGCGGCTGGGCCTGGCTGGTGGCCGATGGCGACACGCTGAAGATCACCACCACCTCCAATGCCGATACGCCGCTGGCGCATAAGCAAGTGCCGCTGCTGACCTTGGACGTCTGGGAGCACGCCTACTACATCGATTATCGCAACCGCCGCCCGGATTATGCCGCCGCGGTGGTGAAGAACCTGCTGAACTGGGATTTCGCCGGGGAGAACCTGAAGCGCGCGAAATCCGGCGCCGACAGCTTCGTTCTCGCCGATTGAGGAAGGCGGGGCAGCGCGTCGCAACGGCCCGCTGCCCCTCTTTTTCCGGCCTCAAGCGTGATAAAACTTAAGCGCGCTTACGACGAACCGGCGAAAGCCGATGGACACCGCATCCTGGTGGATCGGCTTTGGCCGCGCGGTGTCACCAAGGAAGCGCTGCAGATCGAAACCTGGGCCCGGGATGTGGCACCCAGCACGACCCTCCGAAAGTGGTTCCACAAGGATCCGTCGCAATGGCGGGAATTCCGGGATCGCTATATCCGTGAACTTGAGGGCCAGCGCGAAGCGGTGGATGCGGTGTTCGGCGGATTGCGCGGCACGATAACCCTGATCTACGGCGCCAAGGATCCGGAGCACAATCATGCGATCGTGCTCAAGGACTTCCTCGAACGCCACATCCGCTGATCACGCTAAGACCGATTGAGCACCGGCTCGCGGTGCGGCGGAAACTGCGATGCGAGGAAACCGTCACCACGGCATTGCGTTCAAACAGGCCGGCCCTCTGCAGGGCGCCAATTTCTGATTGCGCCAATTCCTGCATGAAGCTGTGCGCGAATAAGCCTCTTGTTGCATCAATGCCATGGGACCATGTTTTCCTCACCGTCGCCCCCTCCCAGGTCGCCGGCAATATGGAGCTCTGATATGGCAAAGCTATTTTTGATTACCGGTGTTTCCACCGGGTTCGGTCGCGCTCTCGCGGAGGCCGCCGTGAAGGATGGGCATCGCGTGGTCGGCACCGTGCGCAAGCAAGCCGACAAGGCCGAATTTGAGAAATTGAAACCAGGCAGCGCCTTCGCGGTCGTCCTGGACGTGACCGATACCCCCGCCATCAAGCCGGCGGTGGATAAGATCGAAAAAGAAATCGGCGCGATCGACGTGCTGGTGAACAATGCCGGCTATGGCCATGAGGGCACGGT
>DASYDA010000264.1:0-4721 GCA_036499865.1 Dongiaceae bacterium
CATCACCTTCGCCTCGGCTTCCTTGCGTGAGGCCTGATAGACGCCGAACTGGGTCTTCTCCGCCGCAAGTTCGGCGGCGGTCTGGGAAATCGCCGATTGCGCCTTCAGATAGGCCGCCGTCGCCTCGTCCAGTTCCTGGGCGCCGATGACCTTATCGACCACCATCTTCTTGTAGCGGTCATAGACGATCTTGGAGCGCTGCAGCTCCGCGGCGGCGCTCTGCTGCTGCGCGGCGGCCTGGTCGATCCGCGATTGCTGCCAGGTGATCTGGCTGTCGATCGTGCTGATCGAGGCTGTTGCCGCCTGAACCTGCGCCTCGGCTTCGGCCACCTTGGCGCGGTAATCCGCATCATCGATGGTGACGAGCACGTCTCCGACCCTGATCGACTGATTGTCACCGACCTGGACCGTCATGATCCGGCCCTCGATCAACGGGCTGACAACCGAGATATCGCCCTCAAGATAGGCGTTGTCGGTGGTCTCCTGGAACCGCGCAGTCTTCCACCAATAGGTCCCGCCGCCGATGGCGCCGGCTGCTATAATGACGAGCAGAGAAGCGCGAATCACGTGCTTCTTCATGGTGCGAACCCCTTATGTCTGGCGCGTTCACATGATGAGACTGAACCGTCCAGTTTAGTGTTGACGGCAGAAAAGCCCGGTGTCATACCGGTTGTCAATAGAAAACTGTACCGTTCAGTTCAGATTCTGCCGGCTTACTGACGATTTCTGCCGAATCCGGGAGTGAGATGCCGATGCCTGCCGCCGAAACGCTTGCCGGTTCCTCGAACCGGCGGCCCGAAAAGTCCAATCTGATCATCGAGGCCGCTGGCCAGCTCTTCCTGGAGCAAGGCTATGGCGCCGTCAGCATGGACCAGATCGCCAAGGTGGCGGGCGTCTCCAAGGCGACGGTTTACGCCCATTTCGAGAGCAAGGACCGGCTCTTTGCCGCGGTCATCCAGACGGGGTGCTCCGCCTATGCCGAGGGGATCGTGCCGGCGATCATGGAGCTGGTGGATATCCGGGAATCCATGACCCGCATTGCCGCCGGCATCGAAAGCTTCCTCCTGGCGCCGAAGACGCTGGGGATCTACCGCGTGATCATTGCCGAGGGTCCGCGCTTCCCGGAACTGGTGCAAGCCTTCGTGAATTCAGGCCCGCTGCCTTTCCTGAAGCTGCTGACCGATTTCTTCCAGCGCGCTCATGACCGCAAGATGCTGAAGGTGCCCAATCCGCGCCTCGCCGCGCATCAACTGGTCTGGCTGGTGCGCGGGCCGCTTTATATGCGGCGGATGCTCAATCTCAACGACATGGTCGGCGAACCGCCGGCGGAGGAAGTCGTCGCCGGCGCGGTGGATATGCTGCTGAAGGCTTATGCGGTCTGAGCCGGCTTCTCTCGCTTTTCACCCTTTGACGCCGGATCGCTGGCCCGATCTCGAACGACTCTTCGGCCCGAACGGCGCCTGCAGCGGCTGTTGGTGCATGTGGTGGCGGATACGCGGCCCGGATTTCCGCCGGACCAACGGCCAGGAAAAGAAGCGCGCTTTCGCGCAGGTCTGCCGCGAAGCCGATATCCCGCCCGGCGTGATCGCCTATCGCGAGGATGTGCCGGTCGGCTGGGTCGCGATCGCGCCGCGTTCCGATTACATCCGCCTCGCCGAGGCGCGGGTATTGAAGCCCATCGACGACAAGCCGGTCTGGTCGATCACCTGTTTCTTCATCCATCGCACCGCGCGCCGGAAAGGCTTGATGGAGAAGCTGATCGCCGCCGCGGTCGATTTCGCCCGCGCGCAAGGCGCCGGGATCGTCGAGGCTTACCCGAAGCCGGCTGCGGAGAAAATGTCTTCGGCCGACCTCTATGTGGGCACGCTGGCCTGCTTCGAGCGCGCCGGCTTCAAGGTCGCGGCGCGTCCCAGCGAGGCCCGGGCGGTGGTGCGGAAGACGATTCCTAGGACGCGGTCTTCAGCCGCGTCTCGCTGACCGTTCGCTGGGGCGCCCGGCCTTCCAGAAGCCCGCGATCTTCCTGGAACAGGCGGATGACCGCGTCCATTGCCGATCTCACGCGCGGGAGCGTGCGAAGGTCGCGATGCACCAGCAGCCATTGATCGGCGGCGACGTCGGGGATGACGGCGCCGATCCGCTTCAGCGCCGGATCGGCATCGCCGAGATAGCAGGGCAGCACGGCCAAGCCGGCGCCCGTCCGGGTCGCTTCCTGCAGGACCAGCCAATTGTTGGTGCGGATCGCCGGCCGCTTGCCTTCAAGCAGCGCCATGATCCAGCTTTGGCCGGGCATATAGGCATGTTCTTCGTCAAAGCCGATCCAGGGGAGGCCACGCAGGATTTCACGCGAAGCGCGGGCGATCTTGAAATCGGAAGCCGCATAGACCGCGTAAGCGACACGCCCCAGCTTGCGCGTGACGATGCCGGCCAGGTCCGGAACCTGCTCCCGGATCAGCAGATCGGCTTCCCGTCGCGAGAGATTGGCCAGCATGTGGCTCGCCACCAGTTCGAATTCCACGCATTGCAGATTGTCCCTGAGACGCATCAGGTTTGAAGCGAGGAAATCCGTCATCGCCTCGCCGGCCGAAATGCGCACGGTGCCGTGCACCGCATCGGTCAATCCGGCGCTGCGGCGATGGATCGAGGCTGCCGCGTCTTCCATGGATTGGACGTCGCCGAGCAATCCTTCGCCGGCGGAGGTTAGCACGAAGCGGTCGGGCAGCCGGTCGAACAGCCGTGCGCCCACCGCTTCCTCCAGATGCCGCACGCGGCGCGCGACCGTGGGATGGCTGACACCGAGCCGCTTGGCGACCGCCGTCAGCTTGCCCTCGCGGGCCAGCGCCAGAAACACCCTGAGATCGTCCCAATCCTCAACCATGAGCACCTTCGACTATGCCGCGATGATACGGCGTTCCGTGCCCGCGAGGGGTGAACGAATATGTACAGCGGAAGTTCGAATTTGTCGAATGATGAACGTCTGCGTTCGGCGTAACTTGGTGTCGAACCGATGGAGGCAGGCGATGCATTTCGAGCCAAGGCTGTGGACTTTCACCCAAGGTGTTCGGTCGCGGATCTTCGTGGCGGTCGTGGTCGGCCTTGCCGCCGTCGGCCTCGGCATCGCACGATTGGTGCTGCTGGCCTGGTTGATCGGGCAGGTTTTCGCCGGCCGGAGCTTGCAGGATCTGGTCGGGCCTATCGCCGGCATCGCCGCGGTCATGGTCCTGCGCGGCGTCTTCGAGTATGGGCGGGCCATGGTGGCGCACGGCACCGCGGCGCTCGTCCAGAAGTCCCTGCGCCGCGCGCTCTATGACAAGATCGCGCTGCTCGGGCCTGGCCGTGTCGGCATGCAGCGCAGCGGCGCGCTGGCCCTGTCGCTGATCGACGGCGTCGAGCAGCTCGAGGTCTATTTCGGGCAGTTCCTGCCGCAATTCCTGATCTCCATGCTGGCGCCGGTCCTGATCTTCGCGGCGCTGGCTTGGGTCGATCTCTGGGTCGCGCTGGCGATCCTCGGATTTGCCCTGTTGGCCTTGTTCGCCCCGGCGCTCTGGCACCGCCGCGACGCCGGCAGCTCCAAGGCACAGCAGAAGGCCTACAGCGATTTCGCCGCCGAGTTTCTCGATTCCGTGCAAGGTCTCGCGACCCTGAAGGCCTTCGGCCAGACCAAGGCCCGCGCGGCAAGCCTGGAAGAAAAAGCGCATGAACTGTACCGCCGCACCATGTGGGTGCTCGGGCTGAATGTGCTCGCCCGCGGCATCACCGACAGCGCCATCGCCTGCGGCGCCGCGGCCGGCCTGGCCATCGGCGCCTGGCGCGTCGAAAGCGGTGCGATGACGATCTCCTCATTGCTGATCGTGCTGATGCTCGGAACCGAAGTGTTCCGCCCGATGCGCGAGCTGCGCACCGTGCTGCACCAGGGCATGGTGGGCATGGCCGCAGCGCAGGGAATTTACCGGATCCTGGACGACCAGCCGATCATTGACGATGCGCCGAAGGCTTCGGTTGAAACCATCGCGCCCGGCATCGTTTTCGAGGATGTCCGCTTCCGCTATCCCGGAACCAGGCGTGTCGTCCACCAGGCGCTCGATTTCGAGATCGCGCCGGGTGAGCGCGTGGGATTGGTCGGGCCTTCCGGTGGCGGCAAATCCTCGATCGTCCGCCTGCTGCTGCGATTCTATGATCCCGAAGCCGGCGCGATCAGGCTCGGCGGCCGGGATCTTCGCGGGCTTTCCTTCGCCCAGATTCGCGCGATGATCGCCGTCGTGAGCCAGGACACCTTCCTGTTCCACGGAACCGTCGAAGACAATATCCGCATGGGCCGCGAGGATGCGTCGGAGGGCGAAGTCGAGGCGGCGGCCCGTGCGGCGAATATCCATGACTTCATCCTGACGCTGCCCGAAGGCTATCGCACCGTCGTCGGGGAAAAGGGCGTGAAGCTTTCCGGCGGCCAGCGCCAGCGCGTCGCGATCGCTCGGGCGCTGCTGCGGGATGCGCCGATTCTGGTGCTGGACGAAGCGCTCTCCGCGGTCGATGCCGAGAACGAAGCGATCATCCAGCAGGCACTCGACCGCCTGATGAAGGGCCGCACGACCCTGGTCCTTGCACACCGGCTCTCCAGCGTGATCGGCTGCGACCGCATCCTGGTTCTGGACCAGGGCAGGGTGATCGAAAGCGGCAGTCATGCGGCTTTGCTGCAGGCGGGTGGCGTCTATGCCGGATTGATGAGT
>DASYDA010000265.1:0-7262 GCA_036499865.1 Dongiaceae bacterium
AAGTTCATCTCCTATGTGCTGGCCGGGTTGTTCTACGGTTACAGCGGCTTGCTGCTTTCCGCCAATACCGGATCCGGCGATCCGCTCGGCGGCGGCGCCTTGCTCCTGAGCATCTTCGCGGCGGTGGTGATCGGAGGTACGCGCCTCGGCGGCGGCAGAGGCGGGTGCCTCGGCACGGTGCTGGCCGCCTTCATCCTCATGCAGATCAGCAGCCTGATGCTGGTCCTCAACGTCTCGACCAATGTCGCACCGCTCTTCCAGGGCGTTATCGTCCTGCTGGCCATCGCGATCGCTTCGTTGTCGGCCGACAATCCCTTGGCGGCTTCGCTGAAAGCGATGCGCTCGGCTCTCGCCGGCCCGATGAGAGGCGGCCGCCACAAGCGCGGCCAAAACCGAGCGGCCTCCATCAAAGGCCATAGCGAGGCCATCGTCGATAACGAGCTGACGGGTTCGCCGCTGCGGCGCTTCGTGCTGCGAAACCGCGAAAAACTGAAGATCATCGCGCCCGTCTATGTGCTGTTCATCGTCGCCCTTGTTACCAGCGTTCTTGTGCTCGGCCCGAATGTCCTCACCGTCAACTACTTCAACTCGCTCATGGTGCTGACGCTGCTGACCGCCTTGCTGGGTCTCGGACAGGGTGTCGTGGTGATCTCCGGAGGATTGGATCTTTCGGTCGGCCAGGCCGTGACGCTTTGCGGCGTGCTCGCGGCCGGCCTTTACGCGCATCTCGGCGGCTCCGACGCCAGCCTGCCGGTGATCTGCCTCGTCATTCTGGCGGCGGGCGCCATGATCGGCCTGGTCAATGCGATCGGTGTGGTCTTTTTCGGCATACCGGCGGTGATCATGACGATCGGCGTCAACGGCATCCTTTCGGGACTGACCTTGCTCTACACCGACGGCGTCCCATCCGGATCGGTGCCCGCCTCCTTGCGCTGGTTGTTCAGCCCGCACTGGTTCGGAATGGCTCCGGCGGTGCTCATCCTGGTTTTGCTGCTGGTGCTGGGCTGGTCCTTGATGTCGCGCACCCGGTTCGGCTGGCGGGTCCTGGCCGTCGGCAGCAATGCCGCGGTCGCCAGCCTTTCGGGCGTCCCGGTGGGCCGGACCATCATCCTGGCCTTCGTCCTGAACGGCGTTTGCTCGGCGGCGGCCGGGCTGCTTCTGCTCGGCTATACCGGTTCCGCCGTCCTCAATATGGGCGAACCCTATCTGCTGCCGGCTCTGGCGGCGGTCTTCGTGGGCGGAACGCTGGCCACGGGCGGGCGCGGACACTATGCCGGAATCTTCGGCGGCGCCTTCCTGCTGACGGCCTTGGGCATGCTGGTGACCGGAGCGGATCTCTCCCCCGCCATTCGCCAGATCGTGCTCGGCGCCGTCGTGCTGGCCGCCATACTCTGTCTCGACGATACCGAAGCCTGACCAGCAAAAGAGGATAAGAGATGACCGCTGACGCCCGCGCCATCCGCAAACGCGATTTTCTGGGTTACGGCAAGACGCGCCCCAATCCGCATTGGCCGGGCAAGGCCAAGCTGGCATTGTCCTTCGTCGTCAATCTTGAGGAAGGCGCCGAGGATTCCTTCGAGGACGGCCAGCCCGTCAACGACAAGCTCGGCGAATTCCACACGATCCTGCCGGACGGCATGCGGGACCTCTCCATCGAGCAGTTCCATGAATACGGGTTGCGGGCCGGCGTCTGGCGCATTCTCGATCTCTTCGACCGTTATGACCGCAAGGTCACGTTCTATATGTGCGGGCGCGCGGTGGAGCGGTCTCCGGAGATCGCCGCCGAGATCGTCTCCCGCGGGCATGAGCCGGCTTCGCACGGCTATCGCTGGTATTGCCATGCCAACTTCACGGATTATGCGACGGAAAAACAGCAGATCCAGAAGGCGAATGACGTCATCCAGAAGGTGACCGGCGAGCGTCCCTACGGTTTCTACAGCATGTGGGCGCCGAGCCTGAACACCCGCACGATCCTGAAGGAATTGGGTTTCGTCTACGATTCCAACGAATACAATGACGACCTGCCCTATTACGACCGCACGCTCACGGCCGGTCCGATGCTGATCGTTCCCTATTCGCTGGATACCAACGACTTCAAGTTCATCACCGGCGATCCCTGGGGAGCGCCGAGCGCCTTCCTCGAATATCTGAAGCGGTCGGTCGAATTCCTGCTCGAAGAGGGCGAGCGCGGCGATCCCAAGATGCTCAATGTGGGCCTGCATCTTCGGATCATCGGCCGGCCCGGCCGGCTCTGGGCGATCCAGCAGTTCCTCGAATATCTCAAGAGTCTCGGCGACCAGGTCTGGGTCGCGCGCCGCCTCGACATTGCCCGCCACTGGCTGGCCACCCATCCGGCCGATTGATGGCCTTATGTATCCATATTGTTGTGAGGGATCAGCGTGAGCAAAAAGATCGCTTTGCTTTCCTTGGGTGGAACGATTTCCATGACCGAGGCTTCGACGGGCGGAGTCGTCCCCACATTATCGGGAGAGGCGCTTCTTAAGCGGTTCGCCATCCAGGATTCGAGCCTGGAAATCGTCGCGATTTCGTTCCGGCAATTGGCAAGCGCGCAACTCTCTCCAAGCGACCTGATCGATGCCGCCGTGAAGCTTTACGAACTGGCCGCCGCCGGAATCTCCGGTGTCGTCATCTCACAGGGCACGGATACGATCGAGGAAACGGCCTTCGCGCTGGACCTGCTCGGTCCCAAGGGCCTTCCGATCGTCGTCACCGGCGCGATGCGCCACCCCGATGCGCCCGGTGCGGACGGCGCCGCCAATCTGCGGGACGCGATCATGATGGCCGCGCAGCAGAGTGCCGCCGGAATCGGAGCGACGGTTGTGATGGATGGCGAGATCCACGCCGCGCGGTTCGTCACCAAAGGCAATACGGCAACAGTCCGTGCCTTTCATTCCACGCCCATCGGCCAACTGGGTTGGATCAAGGAAGGCTCGGTCGATCTTATCGTCACCGGATTGACGCCCCCTCTTCCGGATATTCCACTCCCGGAAAAGGCGCTTCCTCCGGTGGCAATCCTCAAGGCCGCGCTGGGGGATGACGGCCGATTGGCGGCCAAGCTGATCGATTTGGGTTACGCCGGCGCCATCGTCGAAGGCATGGGTGGCGGTCATATCCATCCGGTCATGGCGGAGCGTCTTGCCGAGATCGCGTCCCGCATACCGGTGATCGTTTCCACCCGCGTGGTCGGGAGCCATGTTCTGCGCAAGACATATGGCTTTGTCGGTTCGGAAATCGATCTCAGCCGGCGCGGCTTGTTGCTCGGCGGATGGTTGACGACGGGCAAACTGCATTTCCTGCTCACCTGCCTCTTGGCCAACGGGTCGGATCAGACGGGAATTCGCGGCGCGCTGGCGGCATTCGGCGGTTGCTGAGGGTTACAAGGGCGATCTGGAACTCAGCCGAACGTGGCGCGCAGATAAGCCAATGCCGGCACGTCGATGGTGCGCGCATCCAAATCGACGCGTTCCTCGAGATTCTCGGTCGAAGTGAAGGCGTCGAGTGCCTGGGCGGTGGCTTCGTCCCAGCCACCGGCCTCCGGACCTTGCAGATATTTCAGCCGGCGCATCATCGCGCGGAGTTCAGCCAGCAGCGGCCCCTCGATGGCGAGCTTTTCCTTTTGCGGGCTGGAGCCGAAGTAAAGATGCTGAAGGCTCAGCAGCCGCCGCAGCTCGGCGATCGGGTCCGGATGGTCGTCCACACGCAGATCGACCAGCACGTCGTTCTTTCCGCCATAACCGGCATTCGCGCAAACCACATAGAGCGCGGAAGCCTGACGTCCGCGCCGGTCTCCGCCCGCGGCTTCACCGCCGGCGAGCGCCGCCGTCAGCCGATCGGAAAGCATGCCGGTCGAAGCCACAAACGTCGCGGCCATTGCTTTCACGGTGTCTTCGCCGACCAGGATATTGCCCTGGCATGCATAGCCGGCCCCGACCCGATGACCTGCCCATCCATGACAGGCGGCACCGGTATGCGCCGCCGAACCGCCACGCGCATCGACGATGCCGACTTGCCGAAGCGCGCGGTCCGGATCGTCGGCGATCAAACGGGCAAGTGCCTGTTCCGCCGAAAGGCCGTCGCGCATGAGGCGGATGCCGTCCGGGCCATAAGCCGTGTTCGAATAGGACTGCGTCGCCACAGCCCCGGCTCCCGCGCTCGCCCAGGGGACCACGGCGCCGCAAGCCAGGAATTTCGAGGCGACGGCAATGCCGAGTTCGCCGCGGGCCAGATCGGCTGCAACAATCGAAAAGGTGGCGACGGGACGAAGGCCTTCGGTTGATCCGGTCATAGGCTTTTCTTCCAATTCGGGAGTTATAAGGTGAATTGCCCATTAAATAGGCAATTGGTCATAAAAGTCCCTCTATCGTTTTGAATATGTTGACTCGGCCGCCCCGCGGCCCCGACAATTTGGCAACCAATATAAAATATACAACACCAATCAGGGAGACGAAGAATGAGCCCGTTTCTGACGCGACGCTTATTTCTGGCGAGCGGAGCCGCAGTTGCTGCCTTCTCGACCACGCTTTCCGGCAAGGCCCACGACGTTCTCGCCGACACCACGATCGACGAGATCCATTGGGGTCTGCCTTCGGTCAAGGACACGATGTTCGTGCCCCGCGCCTGGAGCACCTATGTCGGCGCCATCATGTCCCTGGTGCAGGAAGGCTTGTTGGCATTCGGCGACGATCTCCGGCTCGAGGCGGCGGCGGCGGAATCCTGGAAGCAGACGGATCCCACCACCTATGTCTATACCATCCGCAAGGGCGTCACTTTCGGCGACGGCAGCCCGCTGACACCGGATGACGTGATCGCGTCCTACAAATTCCACATGGACCCGAAATCCGGATCGCAGCTCGCCGCCTTTTTCAGCTCCGTCGATACCGTGACCGCGACCGGGGACAATGAAGTCACCGTCAAGCTGAAGGCGCCGAACGTCCAGTATCAATACACGGCGGCCCATATGGCCGGCTTCCTCTTCAAGAAGAGCCAGTTGGAAGGGAAGATCGAGGATCTCGGCGGGCCGGACGAGCTTGTGCTGGGGACCGGGCCTTACAAGCTGGTCGAATTCTCACCTTCGGAAAAGGCCGTGCTCGAAGCGCGCGACGATTATTGGGGCCCGAAGCCGGTCGCCAAGCGCATCGTCTTCACCTCGATCCCCGATCACCAGACCCGCCTGCTCGCCATGAAGAACGGCGATATCGACGGTACCTTCGATCTCGCCATCTCCGAAATCGACCAGTGGAAAGCCTTGGGCAACGTGGACGTGATCACCGCGCCGTCGCTTGGCGTCTTCTCGATCACCCTCGATCAATCCATGCCGCCCTTCGACGATATCCACGTCCGCAAGGCGATCGCCTATGCCGTCGATCGCGAAGGTCTGGTGAAAGCCCTGCTGAAAGGCAATGGCGAAGCGGCCACCGCACTGAACCCGCCGGAAATCTGGACCGGCGTGCTTTCGGTAGACGAGGTCAAAGCCTTCTATGCCACGTTGCCGGGCTATCAGTTCGACATGGCGAAAGCCAAGGCGGAATTGGCGCAATCCAAGCATGCCGACGGCTTCGAGATCACGGTGCCGGGTTCGACCTCCGACCCCTACATGGTCAACATCCTGCAGAGCGTCGCCGAGAACCTGAAACAGCTCGGAATCAAAATGACGGTCAAGGAAGTGGACGACAATACCTGGCTCTCCGGCTATTTCCGGCACGAGAAGCTCGGCATGCAGGTGATGCCCTATTATCCGGACTTCGCCGACCCCGCGAACTATCCCTATCTGTTCCTAGACAGCGCCAACGCTACCAAGGACGGGATGAACGGATCCAACTTCAAGAACGCGGATGTCGACAAGGCCATCGATACGGCCGACAAAGAAGCGGACCCGAAAGTGCGGGCCGATGCCTTGAAACAGGCCTTCAAGATCGCCAATGACGAGGTGGCGCTGGTGCCGGTGTTCTGGCCGGCCTCCGCGATGGCGATCAGCAACAAGTACAAGCTCACCGGCTATACCGCCTTCTGGTACAACATCCCTTGGGCCATTCGTGGTTTCGGCCCGAAATAAGCCCGCCTGACCTGCAACAACCCGCGGGACCGCGGAACATCGCGGTCCCGCTTCCGTCGACCGTCGCGGGCCATTGCCGGCGAGCCCGGTCGACGCATCGACCAAATGGAATCACGGGCCATGAACAGACTGGCAGAGGTGCTGGAGCGTCTCGACCGGGTGCGGTTTCCATCCGGAATATCCTTCGATCGCAGCGGCAAAGCCTTGGCGGCGGCGATCAGCCCGGCCAGCCGTGATCCGCAGGAAAGCTTTCAGAGCCGGATCTGGCGTTTCACGCTCGATGGCGAAGCGACTCAATTGACCCATGGGCCGAATGGCGATGGGCTTCCATGCTATTCGCCGCTGGACGATCGCCTCGCTTTCACTTCCGATCGCGCGGTCAAGGGCAAGGACGACCTCTTCCTGCTGGACGGCGGCGCGGTGAAGCCGCTGGGCAATATCCCCGGTACCATCGAAGACCTGCGCTGGACCCAGGACGCAAAATCCTTGATCGCCATGGCGGCGGATCGCGGGCTCGATGGCGGGGCGACCAACGGCGCCGTGCGGATCTGGTGGGACGGCGTCGAAGACCCGGCCATCACCAATGCCACGGATGCGCGGCGGCGCCTCTACAAAGTCCGCGTGTCGGACGGTGAAACCGTCGAAATCGGCCCCGAAGGCTATACCGTCTGGGAGTTCGATCTGCTCGGCGACGGCGCCATCGCCTTGGTCTCGGACGATCCCAGCGAGCGTGGCTGGTATCATGCCAAGCTCGCGCGGATCGATTTCTCCAATCGCTCCGCCAAGATCCTGCACGAATCCAGATGGCAATTGCAAGGTCCGGCGGTTTCGCCTTCCGGCCGGAAAGTGGCTTTTCTCGAAGGCTGGTCGAGCGATCGCGGTCTGGTCGCCGGTGAGATGCGGATCCTCGATCTCGCGAGTGGCGAGATCCTGACACTCGCCGCGGACCGGGAATCCAATATCAGCGCCCTGCAATGGCGCGATGAGGAAAGCCTGTGGTGCGCCGGCTGGTCGCGGCTCGGCTCCACCTATGGGATCGTGCGCCTCGACGGCAGCTTCGAATGGATCGAGCGGGAAGACGCGGTGGTCGGCCCCAACAGCTTCCTGGCGGCCATCACGCCGACGCCGGATCAAAAAGGTTTCGCGGGCATCCGGGAGGCGGTCGGCGCACCGCCGGAGATCGTCTTCA
>DASYDA010000266.1:0-9993 GCA_036499865.1 Dongiaceae bacterium
CGGGCGCCCGCGACGAAGGGATTGGCGAATTTCTCGCGGTATTCGTCGGTGCGCTCGGCAATCTTCTGCTTGTCGCCGATATTGGCGCGGAAGATGATCTCGACGGCACCTTTCGGGCCCATCACGGCGATCTCGGCGGAGGGCCAGGCGAAATTGACGTCGCCCCGGATGTGCTTCGAGCTCATCACGTCATAAGCGCCGCCATAGGCCTTGCGGGTGATGACGGTGACCTTCGGTACGGTCGCCTCGCCATAGGCGAAGAGCAGCTTGGCGCCGTGCTTGATGATGGCGCTGTGTTCCTGAGCGGTGCCCGGCAGGAAGCCCGGCACATCCACGAAGGTCACGATCGGGATGTTGAAGCAGTCGCAGAAGCGCACGAAGCGCGCCGCCTTGCGGCTGGAATCGATATCGAGGCAGCCGGCCAGCACCATCGGCTGGTTGGCGACGATGCCCACCGTCTCGCCGCCCATGCGAGCCAGCCCGATGAGGATGTTCTTGGCGTAGTCGGGCTGGATCTCGAAGAAGTCCGCCTCGTCCACGACCTTCAGGATCAACTCCTTCATGTCGTAGGGCTTATTGGGATTGGCGGGTACCAAGGTATCCAGAGACATCTCATCGCGATCGATGGGATCCGGCGTGTCGCGCGTCGGCGCCTTCTCGCGATTCGAGGCTGGCACGAGATCGATGAAACGGCGAAGCTGCAGCAGGGCTTCGACATCGTTCTCGAAAGCGAGATCGGCCACGCCGGATTTCTGCGAATGCGTGACGGCGCCGCCCAATTGCTCATGGGTGACGTTCTCATGTGTCACCGTTTTCACCACATCGGGGCCGGTGACGAACATGTAGGAGGAATCCTTCACCATGAAGATGAAGTCGGTCATCGCCGGCGAATAGACCGCGCCGCCGGCGCAGGGACCCATCACCAGGGAGATCTGCGGCACCACGCCGGACGCCATGATGTTGCGCTGGAAAACTTCCGCATAGCCGGCGAGCGAGGCGACGCCTTCTTGGATGCGGGCACCGCCGGAATCGTTGATGCCGATTACCGGTGCGCCGACCTTGATCGCCTGGTCCATCACCTTGCAGATCTTCTCCGCATGTGCCTCGGAGAGTGAGCCGCCGAACACGGTGAAATCCTGGCTGAAGACGAAGACCAGCCGGCCGTTGATGGTGCCGTAGCCGGTCACCACGCCGTCGCCGGGAATCCGCTGCTCGTCCATGCCGAAATCGACGGAGCGATGCTCGACGAACATGTCCCATTCCTCGAAGGAATCGGCATCCAGCAGCAATTCGATGCGCTCGCGCGCGGTCAGCCGGCCTTTTGAATGCTGAGCGGCGACACGGCGCTCGCCGCCGCCGGCGCGGGCGGCCGCACGCTTTTCTTCCAACCGCTTCAGGACATCCTGCATCATTTTCTCCCGCATCGCTTGGCCTTGCCGGCAGCGTTTATATCGCAGGCGCGAAGTCGTTCCTGAGATACCAGAAAGCCTCAGCTTTCACCAGCTTCCAACAGATCGAGAAAGCGGCGCGCCTGCGCGATATCGACGCCCTGCCCGGCGCGGCGCACCTCTGCCTCGGGATCGCCGCCCCAGCGTTCCGCTTGATAGAGTTCGTCGAGTTGCGCCGCCGCGATTGCCTCGTCTGAGCTCAGCCGTTTTTCCAGAACGGCGAGACCGATCGCCAGCGATCCCGTCGCCCCGACCAGAACCGCCAAGGCGGTCAGGTGAAAATCATCCTGGGCTTCGACGACTCGCCGCAATGTCTTCAAGGCGCTTTCGGGCTGAACGACCGCCATCACGCCCGACGCCGTGCGCAGCGAAACGTCGAAACGCTCGCGCACCCAATCCAGGAGAGGGTCCCAGGTTGCTACCTGACGCGAAATGAGATCGGCCGGCCCTTCCGCGCGATAACAGATGAGATCGGTCTCCGCATAGCCCGCCGTTTCCGTAACGATGCGCGGTCGCTCCGGACCGACGCGATCGATGGCGGTGCTGGAGATCTGCATCAGCGGCATCGTGTGCGGCCGGACTTTCGCCTCCTGCGCGGCCCATTCCTCCGCGATGGCCTCGGCCAATCCGCGGCTCTTCAGGATGAGATCGCGGCGCGCCGGCGTCTTGATTTCCTTGCCGTCGAGGGCAATGCGCCAATTGGAAGATGCGCCGGTCACGGTCGCCGCTTTATAGAGGCGCCGGCTGGTGTCGATGGACATCGATCTAGTTTCCGAACACGCCGCCGATATCGTTGCCGAGGTCGTTCAAGGCCTTGCCGGCACCCTGCCCCGCCTTCTTCGTCGCATCGAGCGCGCCTTGGCCGAGTTCCTTGGCGCCTTCTCCGGCACCCTGAGCGGCCTCGCCGGCACCGTTGATGACCTTGTCCACCGCTGAAGAATGCTTCGCCGCGGCGCCCGCCTGGGCAGCATTGACGCAAGGATTGGGGCCAAGATCGCGGCTTGCGCCGACCCCCGTCAGCGAGGACAGCACGCCGAAGGTCGCCGTATTGGCGGCGCGCGCCGCGAAATCCGCCGTGTTGCCGACCGCGCCCAAGGCATCCGGCACAACGCTCGGGCGTGACAATGTCCCCTGCACATTGATCGGCACCGCGAGATTGGCAAGGTTCACCTGTTTTGAATTGCTGTCGAAGTGGAGCGCCAGCGTTTCGTCGCGCAGATTGATGTCGCCGGAACCGACGATGGTGACACCCGGCGTATCCAGGACGATGCTTTTGGCGGCGGCGATGCCGTCCACCGCATCGAACTGGGTCACCATGCAATTCACGCGCGCGGTGTCCGCTGTGCCGCCGAAAGTGACGAGCTGGAAGACGTCGGCGAACATCAGTTTCGCGAAATCGTTGCGAATCGCGCCCTGGCCCATCTCCAGATAGATGCCGCCATTGAGCTTCGCCATCAGGTCGCGCAACGAACTTCCTGGGCCCTGGAGTGCCGCTTCCACATTCACCCGGCCGGCGGTAAGCGCTCCGCCCAATCCCAGCGCATCAAACAGCGGCGCACCATCGACATTGCTGGCCTTGACGCGCGCTTGCACGGCGCCGGGATCGGAAGCGCCGTCGATATTGGCGGCGACGCCGAGCGTGCCCTCCCCCAGCCCCGCGGTCAGGCTCGTGATCTTGAGGTGCCCGGAATCCAGAGACATATCGCCAGCGAGGTTATCGAGCTTGATCGAACCGATGACGGCCTGCTGGGCATTGATGCGAAACGTGCCGTTGACCGCGCGCAGGGCCGTAAGCGGCCAGGGTTCCGGCGAGAACACGTGGCCATCCGCGACGACCTTGCTGCGCTGAGCGTCAGGATGGAAACCAAAATCGGCGACATCGAGATGGCTGGACGCCAAATTGACGTTGACCGCGAGCGGCGCCTTCGTGGGATCGAGTTCGATCTTGCCGGTGAAATCGCTGCCGCCGACCCGCCCGGAGAGACCATCGAATTCATAAGCGCCGTTCTGATCGAGCAGCTTGCTTTGAACCTGATAGGGGGCACTCGCGGGGAGCGTCGCGCCGGTCAGCCCGTTCAGATCGGAGAGCGACTTCCCGGACATCGACAGGTCGAAAGCGATTCCCTTGACCGAAGCCGGATCGGCGACCTGGCCTTTGATCGAAGCATCGCCGCCGCCGATCTTGCCCGTGAGGTTGACGGGCAAAGGTCCATGCACGAAATCGGCAAGCGTGCCGATCGTGCCGTTCAGGGCGACCGGCACCGCGTCCGCCTGGCCGTTGAAAGCGAGCGTCAGGGTGTTCGAACCGTTGGGCGACACCACCAGCTTGTCGACCATCAGATCATGCGTGCGGCCGGTGACGCCGTTGTGAAACCGCAGCTTGGCATTTTCGATGGTGGTTTCGCCGATCTCGGGAAGCGGCGCGGAGCCGGCAGAATTGCCGTTGCCCATCACCCAATTGCCCTGGCCGTTCTTGTCGGTCTCCAACAGGATATCCGCGCCCACCAGGCGCAGCCGCTTGATCCGGATTTCGCTGGCCAGTAAAGGCAGGAGTGCCACATCCGCCTCCAGCCGGTCGAATTTCAGCATCTGCGGCTCGGAGCCCCAATCTGCGTTCCGGAACGAGACTTGCTGCACTTCGAGGCTGGGCGTCAGGGACAATCCGACATGGACGTCGCCGGCCAGAACGAGCTGCCGCCCGGTCGCGGCCTGAACCTGCTGGGCGATGAGGTCCTTATAGGCATTGAAATCGATCGAATGGATGATCGCGAGCATCGCGGCGGCGATGCCGACAACGAGAATGACCAATCCGGTCAGGATGTGCTTGATGCGCATGTCGCTGGCTCCGCCGCCCCGGATTCCGTCTTCCAGGCCGGATTTTAGCGGCGAGCGGAGAGCGATTGCAAACAGTCGATCAGTTCGGCGGGGTGATTCAGGACCGCGATGGCGCCGGCCGCGCGCAATTCCTCGACCGGGTGATATCCCCAGGCAACGCCAATGGGCGTGGCGCCGGCGGCGCATGCCATTTCCATATCGAAACTGGTATCGCCGATCATGACCGTGGCTTCCACGGCGGTGGCGGTCTCGGCCATGGCCTGGAGCACCATATCGGGATCGGGCTTGGAACGACGCCGGTCGGATGTCTGCAAGGTGTGAAACCGGTCCCGCAATCCCAGGGCCTGAAGCGTATGCTCCAACCCCACCAGATTCTTGCCGGTGGCGACGCCCAGGAAGATCTCCGGCGCGTCGAGCGCCTCGATAAGCGCGCGGACGCCCTCATAGAGCGGCTCATGCAATTCGGCCTTGCTGCGCAGATCGCGGACAATCTCCCGATAGGCCTCCGCCAAAGCCGTCACCGTTTCGGGGCTCGGCGCATCGAGCATGCGTTCCAGAGCGATTTCCAGGGTAAGGCCGACCTGCCGGCGCACCGCCTCCGGTGTCGGGGCGGGCAGCCCGTGCCGTTCCCAGGCAACGGCCATCGCCGCCACGATATTGTGCTGGCTGTCCACCAGCGTGCCGTCGCAATCGAAGATCACCAGCCGATAGTGGCCGATCACCGGCGGCGCCCCCGGGGTGAATCCGCTGGCGGCAAATCGGCTGGCGGCAGATCGGCGAAGGGATCGGATTCGGGTCGGCTGGCGAAACCGAAGAACTTCCAGGTCGCCTCCATATGCGGGGGCAATGGTGCGGTGGCTTCGATCCAGCCTTTGCGGGGATGCGGAATCCGGATGAAGCGCGCATGGAGGTGCAGCTTGCGCGGCAGCGCCTCGCGCGCGAGATAGGCCTCGGCGCCGCCATATTTGCCGTCGCCGAGAATCGGCGTTCCCAGCACGACGCAATGGGCGCGAAGCTGGTGGGTGCGCCCGGTCTCCGGCATCAGAGCGAGCCAGGCGGCGCGCTGGGCGGCATGTTCGACCACGGCATAGCGGGTCACCGCGCGCTTACCCTCTTCCTCATCGATGCCGACGCGCTCGCCGCGGCCGGAGCCCGCTTGCTTGGCGAGCGGCGCATCGATGGTGCCCCGATCGAGTTTCGGAACGCCGACGACGACCGCCCAATAGAGCTTGCTGGCCGATTTGTGGCGGAAGGATTCGGTCAAGGCCTGCGCCGACTTGACGCTGCGCGCCAGCACCAGGACACCGCTGGTATCCTTGTCCAGGCGATGCACCAACCGCGGGCGCTCGGTCGCCTCGAACTTCAAGGCCTCCAGCATCGCATCGAGATTCTTGTCGAGTCCGGTGCCACCCTGCACGGCCAACCCGGCCGGCTTGTCGATCACCAGGACATCGGGGTCCTTATAGAGGACCGCAGCCTGCAGCGCCTTGGCATCACGCTCGGAAACCGGTTTCGGCTGCGACGGCCGGTCGGCCGGGACGGTTTCGGAAGGCGTGAACGGCGGCACGCGCAAGACCTGCCCCGCTTCCAGCCGGTCGCCAGATTTGGCACGCTTGCCATCGACGCGGATCTGGCCGGTGCGCAGCAGCTTCTCGAGGCGGCCGTGGCCAAGCTCGGGAAAGCGCTTCTTGAACCAGCGATCGAGTCGCTGATCGGCCTCTTCATTGGCAATGGTGATTTGCTGGACGCCCGACATCGCTCGATCTTGTGATCAGACTGGGCGCATATGTTCAGGCGGCCTGGCGATCGCGCTTCAGCCAGTTCAAGAGCTGCTCGGTTCCCATGAGGTAGACGCCGACCTGGGCCAGCTCATCGAGCCCGGCATCATGTGCGCCGGAGATCGCGTCGGTCGCGAGGACGATACGAAAATCGCGATTGGAAGCGGCGTAGACCGTGGATCGGGGGGAGGTCGGGAAATCGGTGCCGCAAATGACGATGGTGGTGATGCCGAGGGATTTCAGGTGGTCTTCGAGGGGAGTCTGGAAGAAGGCGGAAAGTCGCGGTTTGTAGCAGGCCCATTCCTTATTGCCGATCTCCTGAAGCTTGCCTTCGAGGAGCAGTTCCGGCTCGAGGCGCTGACCCTGGCTCGGTTTAACTTCGTCGATCAGTTCGGCGCCGGACGTGCCCGGCATCACGATACGCTGGCCGGCTTCGATGGCGGCACGATGACAGAGATCGACATTCGACCCGTTGCACCGGTAGAGACGCAAGGTATGCACGATGGGGGCATCGGCGCTGCGAAAGGCATCGATCAAGCGGCGTATCACCGGAACGGTCGCCTGGGCTCCGCTGACCGAAGCCGCGGAATTGGGCGATACGAAGTCACGCTGGACATCGATGGTGATAAGAGCGACGCGGTCGCGTTCGGGCGCCAGATACTCTTTCATTCCGACCTGCACCTTTTACTGGGCCTGATAGTGCGGCCCCACCCATACCGATTTTGCGGACCCTAGCCCCAGGCCTATCACCCGGCAAGTGCACCGCTTTGCATGGCTCGCGCGACGCGACTGCAAGGCTTTTTCCCTTGCATATCGACGTATCGATAACCGCCGTTCAATCGTTGTTCTCATCGCCGCGCTTGGCCCGCAGACGGTCCCAATATTCGAGCCGCTTGATGATTTCCCGCTCGAAACCGCGTTCCTGCGGCCGGTAGAAACGCCGCCGCGGCATCTCTTCAGGGAAGTAGTTCTGACCTGAAAACCCTTCCGCGGTGTCGTGGTCATATTCATAACCTTTGGAATACCCGAGTTGCTTCATCAGCTTTGTCGGCGCGTTCAAGATATGCTTCGGCGGCATAAGTGAGCCGGTTTCGCGTGCCGCCGCGTTGGCGGCGTTGAAAGCTTTATAGGCGGCATTCGATTTCGGTGCGGTGCCGAGATAGATAACGCATTGCGCAATGGCGAGTTCGCCTTCGGGGGAACCCAGGCGCTCATAGCTGTCCCAGGCGGCCAGCGCCTGGACCAGCGCATTGGGATCGGCGATGCCGATATCCTCCACGGCGAAGCGGACCAGGCGTCGCACGATGTAGAGCGGGTCCTCGCCTCCCGCCAACATGCGAGAAAACCAATAGAGCGCCGCATCGGTATCGGAGCCGCGCAGGGACTTGTGCAGCGCGCTGATCAGGTTGTAATGGCCTTCCTGCGCCTTGTCATAAAGCGGCGCGCGTTTCTGCACCGCCTTGGCGAGCCCGGCGGGATCCAGCATCTGTTCGGGCGGAAGCCGGAACAGCTCCTCCGCCATGTTCAGAAGATAGCGGCCGTCGCCATCCGCCATGGCCCGCAGGGCCGCCCGCGCGTCGGCGTCGAGAGGCAGCGTCAGCTTCATGGTCTGCTCGGCGCGCCGCAGGAGATTGTCCATGGCGGCATCGTCCAATCGGTTGAGGACGAAAACCTGGCTGCGGGAGAGCAAGGCGCCGTTGAGCTCGAAAGACGGGTTCTCGGTGGTAGCACCCACCAGCACCACCGTACCGTCCTCGACATAGGGCAGGAAGCCGTCCTGCTGGGCGCGATTGAAGCGATGGATCTCATCCACGAACAACAAGGTGCCCTCGCCCATGCGCCGCCGCTCGCGCGCCGCCTCGAAGACCTTGCGGAGGTCCGCGACGCCGGAAAAAACCGCTGAGAGCGGCTCGAAATGCACGCTCACATGCTCGGCCAGGAGGCGCGCCAGCGTGGTCTTACCGCAACCCGGCGGTCCCCAGAGGATCATGGATGAGATCTGGCCGGTGCGCAGCATCCGGCCGATCGGCGCGTCCGGCGCAATCAGGTGCTCCTGGCCGACGATCTCTTCGAGGCGGCGCGGCCGCAAGCGATCGGCCAGCGGCCGCGGCGCGTTCTGCTCGAAGAGGCTCGTCAAATCAATGCACCTCGATGGTCTTGGATTCGCCGCCGCGGTTGATAGTGATGGTCCAGTTGTCGGTCGACGCCGAGACCGCCGCCACGAGTTCATCGACCGAGCTGATCGCCGAACCATTGACCTTGACGAGGATATCGCCGGGCTCCAATCCGAACTGGTCGGCATAGCTCCCGCGCCGGATCTTCTGGACGGCCACGCCCTGCCATTCGCCGATGCTGAGTTCGTCGCTGACCGCCGGCGAGAGGTTGACCACGACGGCGCCGGCCAGCGGCTCCCGCCCCTTCAGCTGGGTCTCCTGCCGGGGCGGTTGTTCCGGCGCCTTGATGAGCGAGACCGGAATATCGAGCTTCTGGCCCTTTCGAATGAGATTGATGGTCGCCTCGGTTCCAATCTGCAATGTCGCCAGGCGGAAGCGCAGCCCGCCGGGATCGCTCACTTCGCGGCCGTTGACGCCGACGATGACGTCCCCCGGCATGATCTTAGCCTTCTCGGACGGCCCACCCGGATAGAGCTGGCGTACAACGATGCCGCCCGGATGCGAGAGACGCATGCTGGTTGCGATGTCGGCCGTCACCACCTCGCCGGAAACGCCGATCCAGGGCTGGACCAGCTTGCCGCCGCCGGCTTCCGCATCGATGACCCGCGCCACCATATTCGACGGGATGGCGAAACCGATGCCGATGCTGCCGCCGCCGTTGCGGGAATAGATGGCGGTATTGATGCCGATCAGCTTACCGTCGGTCGAAATGAGGGCGCCGCCGG
Source organism: Dongiaceae bacterium (assembly GCA_036499865.1). Taxonomy (GTDB): domain Bacteria; phylum Pseudomonadota; class Alphaproteobacteria; order Dongiales; family Dongiaceae; genus Dongia. The sequence continues at coordinate 8,961 of DASYDA010000266.1, forward strand.
AATTGCCGGGATTGATCGCCGCGTCGGTCTGGATGAAATAGCCGTAATCGTTAACGCCGACATTGGTCCGCGCCACGGCGGAGACGATGCCCATGGTGACGGTCTGCCCGACGCCGAAGGGATTGCCGATCGCGAGCACCAGGTCACCGACATTGAGATCGTCGGAATCCCGCAATTGCAGGATCGGAAGCTGTTCGCCCTTGGTGTCGATCTGGAGCAGCGCCAGATCGAATTTCTCATCGGCGGAAATCACCTTGGCCGGGAATTCGCGCCCGTCGCTCAGAACCACGCGAATTTCGTCCGCGTTTTCGATGACATGGTTGTTGGTGACGATCAGCCCGTTGGGTCGCACGATAACGCCCGAACCAAGGGAATTCTGGACGCGCTCCCGCGGCTTGCCGCCGAACTGGTCGCCGAAGAACTGCTGAAAGAACGGATCGCTGAAGAACGGCGAGCTCTGCCGCTCCTTCACCACCGTGCGGGTGAAAACGTTGACCACCGCCGGAGCGGCCTGCTTTACCAGCGGTGAGAAGGTGAGCTCGATTTGGGTTTTCGACTGCGGCACGACGTCCTGCGCGCCGGCGGCGGTCGCGAAGGTTCCACAGAGCAGAAGAGCGGCAGCTAAGCGAATCCAAGGGCGCGGGTTCATCGGTCCGTCTCATCCATTCTCAAAGCCGAACTCAAAGATAGTTCTCCGGCACGCAAAAGCAAAAGGGGCGGCAATCGATGCCGCCCCCTGGTCTCTATTGGCCTCGCCAGAGGATCAAGCCGCCTCGGCTTCGTTGCCTTCTTTTTTCTCGGCGGTCGGGCCGGAATCCTGGCCCTTGGCGGCCGGATCGCGGTCCACGAACTCGATCACCGCCATCGGGGCCATGTCGCCGTAGCGGAAGCCCGCCTTCAGCACGCGGGTGTAACCGCCTGCGCGCGACTTATAGCGATCGGCCAGAACGGTCAGCAGCTTGTCGGCCAGCTTCTCGTCCCGGATGTGAGAGATGAGCTGGCGGCGGGCATGGAGACCGCCGCGCTTGCCGAG
>DASYDA010000267.1:0-10596 GCA_036499865.1 Dongiaceae bacterium
GCTTCGACGAAGCCGGCATCGCGGACGTCACCCTCTTCGAGCGGGCCCCATTGTACCGCCCAGCGATGGCCGGTGTTGAGATTGTCCAGGGTGACCGGCAGCATGCCGGCGCGGCTCAGCGCCTTGCAGACATGACTGCCGACATAGCCCGCGCCGCCGGTGACGAGCACCGACGGCTTTCCACCATCCGTCATGCAGACCGACCGAGGCTGGAATAGCGGAACCCAGCGGCCACCATTTCCCCGGGGCGATAGATGTTGCGCAGATCGATGAAGATCGGCGTCTTGAGTAGCGATTTCACGCGGTCGAGATCGAGGCTGCGATAGCTGTTCCACTCGGTGAGGATGACCAAGGCGTCGGCGCCGGAGATCGCCTCATAGGGATCGTCGCAGTAGTCGAGGTCCGGCATCAGTTTCTTGGCTTCATGCATGCCCTCGGGGTCATGCGCCTTGACCTTGGCGCCTTTGGCTTGCAGCGCCGGCAGGATGCTGAGGCTGGCGGATTCCCGCATATCGTCGGTGTTGGGCTTGAAGGTAAGGCCCAGTACGGCGACGGTCTTGCCCTTGGCGTCGCCGCCGAGAGCCTCGACGATGCGCGCCGCCATGTTGTCCTTGCGCGCCTCGTTGAAGTCGAGCGTCGCCTCGATCAGCGAAAGTGGCGCACCGGCGTCCCGCGCGGTCTGGATCAAGGCGCGGGTGTCCTTCGGGAAGCAGGAGCCGCCGAAGCCGGGGCTCGGATGCAGGAACTTGCTGCCGATGCGGCCGTCAAGCCCGATGCCGCGCGCGACGTCATGCACATCCGCGCCGACCTTCTCGCAGAGATCGGCAATCTGGTTGATAAAGGTGATCTTCATCGCCAGGAAGCCATTGGCGGAATATTTGATGAGCTCGGCGGTTTCCAGCTTGGTGAAGACGATCGGCGTGTCGATGAGGAACAGAGGCCGATAGATCTGCCGCATCACCTCGCGGGCGCGATCGGTATCGGCGCCGATCACCACGCGGTCGGGCCGCATGAAGTCGTTGATGGCGGCGCCTTCGCGCAGGAATTCCGGATTGGAGGCGATATCGAACTCGGCCTTCGGATTGGTTTCCTTGACGATCTTCGCGACGGCGCGGCCGGTGCCCACCGGCACGGTCGATTTGGTGACGATGACGGCGTAATCGGTCAGCCGCGCGGCGATCTGCTTGGCGGCGGTGTGGACATAGGTCATATCCGCGTGACCATCGCCGCGGCGGCTCGGTGTGCCGACGGCGATGAAGATCGCCTGGGCGCCTTCGACGGCGCCGATATCGGTGGAGAAGGTCAGCCGCTTCGCCTTGGCGTTGCGCTCGACCAGGTCGTCGAGGCCGGGTTCGTAGATGGGCATTTTGCCGGCGCGCAGACGCTCGATCTTTCCGGCATCCGCGTCGATGCAGACGACCTCATGCCCGAATTCGGAGAAACAGGCGCCCGAAACCAGACCGACATAGCCGCTGCCGATAACCGCAATCTTCATGCTATTGATATCTCACTATGATTTTGGAAATTCCCCTAGAGATCCCCGATGCGCTCAGCGAGCGCAGGCATGCTATCCGCTGCCGATGATGATGATCAAGCGAACCTTTTACGCATGTGCAGCAAAGCCGAAGGTGGTAGGCGCGGTATTTTTGGATTGCCGGATCGGATCGTGGATATGATCCCGGTCACTGAGATTCGTGTTTGAAGAACAGGAGCGCCGGATGCCGGACCCGCAGAATGAAAAAATATCAGAGACAAGCGCGGCCGCTCCGGCCCGTCATCGCGGCGGCCGGCAATCCCGGCAGGCGCAGCGCGACAAGGCATTGCCGATCATCGCCGGAGTTCGGCGCCAGATACCAACCTACGAATTGCTGACCGAAGAAGGCCTCTGCCGCATCGAAGCGGCGATCGACACCTTGCTCCAGGAAGTCGGCATCGACTTTCGCGGCGATCCCCGGGCGCTGGAACTCTGGCGCGAGGCCGGCGCCGATGTAGATGGCGAGCGCGTCCGGTTCGCGCCGGGATTGGTGCGCGGCATCATTGCCAAGACCGCGCCGAAGAGCTTCGTGCACCATGCCCGCAATCCGGCGCGATCGGTGAAGATCGGCGGCGAAGACCTGGTGTTCTCGCCGGCCTATGGCTCGCCCTTCGTGCATGACCTCGAAGGCGGGCGGCGCTATGGCTCACTGGAGGATTTTCGCAATTTCATCAAGCTCGCTTACATGTCGCCCTGGCTGCACCATTCCGGCGGCACGGTCTGCGAGCCGGTGGATATTCCGGTCAACAAGCGGCATCTCGATATGGTCTACAGCCATATCAAATATTCCGACAAACCCTTCATGGGCGGCGTCACCGCGGAAGAGCGCGCCGAGGATTCGATCGCGCTGGCACGCATCGCATTCGGGGCGGAATTCACCGACGGCAATTGCGTCATCATGGGCAATATCAACGCGAATTCGCCGCTGGTCTATGACGGCACCATGACCCGGGCGCTGCGCGCCTATGCGCGCGCGAACCAATGCACCGTGGTGGTTCCGTTCATTCTGGGCGGCGCCATGGGCCCCGTGACCAATGCCGGCGCCATCGCCCAATCCATGGCGGAGGCCATGGTGGGCGTCGCGCTGACGCAATTGGAGCGGCCGGGTGCACCGGCGATCCTCGGCAATTTCCTGAGCTCGACGTCGCTGCGTTCCGGATCGCCCACCTTCGGCACGCCGGAGCCCGCTTTGGGCTCATTGGTGATCGGACAGTTGACGCGGCGGCTCGGGATTCCGCTGCGCTGTTCCGGCGCCTTCACCGCCTCGAAAGCGGCGGACGGGCAGGCGATGCAGGAGAGCGCCGTCTCCATGATGGCGGCTTTGCAATGCGGCGCGCATTTCATTTTGCATTCGGCGGGCTGGCTCGAAGGCGGGCTCACCATGTCCTACGAGAAGTTCATCATGGATGCCGATTTTTGCGGCGCCATGCACACCTATCTCGGCGGACTGCCGGTGGACGACAACGCGCTGGCGCTGGACGCCTTCCGCGAGGTCGGGCCGGGCAAGCATTTCTTCGGCTGCGAACACACCTTGCGCAACTACCAGACCGCCTATTGGGATTCCGAGGTCGCCGACAACAATTCCTTCGAGCAATGGCGCGATGCTGGCGAGAAGGACGCGACCCAGCGCGCCAATGCGAAGTGGCGCGCCATGCTGCGCGCCTATCAGCCGCCGGCCATCGATCCCGCGGTGGACGAAGCGCTGCAGGATTTCATCGCAAGGAAGAAGCAGGCGGCGAGCGACATGTGGCATTGAGGGTGGGCGGATAGAGCCGTCGACGGCTCTATCCGGTTAAGCCGCTTTCAACCGGCCCCGGATGAGATCGGCGGCGCGCTCGGCCACCATCACGACCGCGGCGTTGATGTTGCCGGTGAGCATGTCGGGCATCACCGAGGCGTCGATCACCCGCAGGCCTTCGGCGCCGCGCACCCGAAGCTCGGGATTGACCACGGCCATGGGGTCGCTGTCCGGCCCCATCTTACAGGTGCCGAGCGGGTGGTGGACGGTGATCGAGGTCTTGCGGATATGCTCGTCGATATCGGCATCGGTGTTCTTGTCGCCTTCGGGGAAGAATTCGCGTTCGATGAAGGGCTGCATCGAAGGCTGCGCCGCGACTTCGCGCGCGAGGCGGACACCGGCGCGGAGTGATTTCCAATCGGCATCCACGCCGAGGAAACGCTGCAGGATGCGGGGATGTGCCGTGGGATCGGTGGATTTCAACGAGACCGCGCCTCGGCTTTCCGGATGCAGCATGACGATGCGACAGGCGAAGCCGTCGTTGAACGGCGCCTTGAAGGGCTTGAAATAAGGCCAGGCGCCGAGCGGCGCGGCGGTCAGCAGGAACTGGATATCCGGAAGCGGCAAATCCGCGCGGCTCTTCAGGAAGGCGGTGATGCCGCCGGGCACGTCCGCCGCGAAGCCGGTGCCGAAGAGATAGGCCTTGCCGAGTTCCCGCGTGATGCGGTCATAGCGCATCATCCTGAAGAAAGGGCTCGGCTCCTTGCGGCGGTACATCAGAATCACCGAGACATGGTCCTGCAGGTTCTTGCCTATGCCGGGGAGGCCGATGCGCACGGGGATGTTCAACCGCTTCAGCTCTTCCGGATCGCCGATGCCGGAGAGCGTCAGGATCTGCGGCGTGTTGATGACGCCGCCAGAGAGGATCACCTCGCGCTTCGCGCGCGCGGTGCGCTTGATGCCGTCCTGCACGAATTCGATGCCGGTCGCACGGTCGCCCTCCATGAGGAGCCGCGTCGCCAGCGCCTTCACCACGATGCTGATGTTGCGGCGCTTCGCGGCGGGCTTCAGATAGGCGGTGGCGGCGCTGGAGCGGCGGCCGTTGCGGATGGTCATCTGCAACCGGCCGAACCCCTCCTGATGGGCGCCGTTATAGTCGTCGGTCCAGGCATGACCGGCGCTCTTGCCGGCTTCCGCGAAGCCCTGGAGCAGGGGGTCCTGATAGCTGCAGAACTGCGTGCCGAGCGGACCATCACCGCCGCGATATTCCGTGGCGCCGCCTTTCCAGGTCTCCTGCTTCTTGAAATAGGGGAGAGCGTCGTCATAGGACCAGCCCTTGAGGCCGGAAGCCGCCCAGCGCGCGTAGTCCCCGCGATTGCCGCGCACATAGGCCATGGCATTGGTGGAGGAACAGCCGCCCACCACCTTGCCCCGGGCGCATTCGACCGCGCGGCCGCCGACGCTGTCCTCGGGCTCGCAGAAATACATCCAGTCATGCAACCGGTTCTGCAGGATCTTGCCCCAACCCAAGGGGATATGAATCCAGGGATCTCGGTCCCAGCCGCCGGCTTCCAGGATCAACACGGAGACATCGCGGTCCTCCGAGAGGCGCTCGGCGAGAACGCAGCCGGCGGAACCCGCGCCCACGATGACATAGTCGAATTCGGCCTGTTGCGGCATCATCTTCCCCGTCGATGCTGTCCGACTTTGTGGCGGAACCTTATGGCCGATGCGATTGGTTCAGATGTCGAAACCAATCATCCGGCTCTCGTGGCCAAATGGGTAACACGACCTAAAGCCATGCGACAAGATGCCGGCATGAACAGGGCCAATCTGGATCCAGCCCAGCTGCAAAAAATCCGAAGAGGCCGCCGGCCTATTGCGCCGCGGCGGTGGTGGCGGGGAAAGCGTGTTCGTAGATGTAGCGCTGCACGTCGCTCAGATGCTTCTGCATCAGCTCCTGCGCACGGTCGCCCTGGCGGGCGGCGATGGCAGCGGAAATTTCCTGATGGAAATCCGCATAGAGCGATTGGCGCTTGTAGCAATTCGCATTCTCGCCGAGCCGTCGCCAGGCGAGATCGCGCTGGCTGGCGTGCAAGGTGTCGAACACCGCGAGGAACAGCGCATTGCGCGCGACTTCCGCGATGGTGCGGTGGAAGCGGCCGTCGGCCTGCTGATAGGAGCCGGGATCCGGGGCGGCCCGGGTCTCCTCGGCGAGGCTCTGCAGGCGGTTGATCTCCGCCTGCGACGCGCGGAACGCCGCCAGGCGCGCCATCACCGGCTCGATCGCCAAGCGGACCTCGATCACCTCCAGGGGATTGGTGTGGTCGAGGATATGCTGGAAAGCGATGTTTGGGACCGTCTCGCTCGATTCATCCGCTTTTGCAGGTGCGCCGCTGCGCTTGGTCGCAGCGCCGCCGCCATTGCCTTCGACATGTCCGTTCGAGCCGCCGTCATTGACAAAGGTGCCGCGGCCTTGATGGCGGGAGATCTGCCCTTCCTGCTCGAGCACGTCGAGGGCGCGGCGCAGCGACCGCCGGCCGACGCCGAGTTCGCTGGCGAGCGACCGTTCCGGCGGCATCCTGGCATCGCCGCTGAAGTCGCGCGTCGCGATCAACTGCCGCAATTTGGTCAGGGTAAAGTCGGTGCGCTCCATGATGCCGTCCCCAATGTGGCGCGGTTTCCGGTCCCGAAGGGATGAAACCAATTGGCTGCGAGAAGATACCATAGACCGCCATCCGCAACAACGATCGCAACCAATCGTCACACCAATCCGCGCCTGCGGCTGCACAAGGCGTTGACGATGAGGTAAAGAAATGGTTACGTCGACGGCAAGAAAAGCACGTGAAGTGCGAACCATTGAGGCAATGGTACCATCTCTCGGCGCCAAGCGGAGGGCAAGAATGACAGGGAAGGCGCGTAAACCGGCGGACAGCGAGCTGGAGGGCCACAACCTCCAGGCCGCGCTCGATCAGCTCCATGCGGATGTCGCCAAGGCCAGCATGGCGCCCTATTGGGTGGTGGACCGCACGGTCAAGCATGACGAAGACCGGCAGGTGATGGATACGCGGAAAGCGATCCCATACATCTGGAAATACAAGAGCGATATCGAACCTTTGCTCTACCGTTCCGCCGAACTCATCACGGTGGAGACCTCTGAGCGTCGTTCGCTGGTGATGGTCAATCCGGGCCTGGCACCGAAGCGCGCCGCCACCACCAACATGTATGTCGCCTACCGCCTGAACGATCCCAACGAGATCATGCCGCCGCATCGGCATTCGCCGAATGCGATCCGCCTCGGCCTCACGGGCAAGCAGAACTTCACTGGCGTCGAGGGCGAGAACATCACCTTCGGGCCCGGCGATCTGGTGCTGACGCCGCACGACACCTGGCACAATCACGGCAACCAGGGCGACGACAATGCGGTCAATCTCTCGGTGCTCGATTTACCCCTCGCCGAGACGATGAACTCGATGTATTTCGAGCACGATTATACCGAAGAGGAAGAAGGCAAGCGGGTCGCGCGCAAGATGCAGTCCGAGCGCTTCCCGCCGGACTATTCGCAGCGCGTCTACGGCCAGGGCGGACTACTGCCGCGTTTCGTCTCGCACAATCGCGGCGCCGGGTCGGCATCCCCGATGTATGTCTATCGCTATGAGATGATGCGCGAGCAGCTCGAGAAGTTCCGCGACTGGGACGGCGATCCCCATGAAGCGCTGATGATCGAATATGTGGACCCGACCAACGGCCAGCCGGTCTACAAGACCATCACCTTCTTCATGCAGATGCTGCGGCCGGGTGAGAAGACTCTGCCGCTGAAGCAGAGCGCCAGCCTGGTCTGCTCACCCTTCGAGGGAAAGGGTTACAGCATCGTCGGCGGCAAGAAGATCGAATGGGATCAGTTCGACTGTTTCGTGGTTCCCGGCGCCACCTGGTTCGAACACGTGAACACCTCGGACCGCGATCCGGCGATCCTGTTCGTCGCCAGCGACGAACCGGCCTTGAAGGCTTTGTCCTTCTATCAGAAGCATGGCAAGAACAAGAACGGCGACATCGTGAAGCTCGCGTAAGAAGCCTGACACCCGACGCCTGACACCTGACGCCTGATCCGAATACCCGAATACCCGAATACCCGAGAAGCATTATGGCAAGATCGAAGAACACCAAGCTGTTGGCGAACTACGACTGTCCGGGCGGCGGGCAGGTCTGGATCGACGGGCATTACCTCTATGTGGGGCATATGCGCCAGCCCACCGGCACCACCGTGGTCGATGTCTCCGATCCCCGGAAGCCGAAGACCGTGGCGAAGGTGGATGTGCCGAAAGGCTGGCACTCGCACAAGGTGCGCGTGGCCGACGGCATCATGGTGGTCAATCACGAGAAGCAGGGGACCGAAGGCGATCTCGAATTCGGTGGCGGGCTCGGCATCTATGACGTCTCGAAGCCGGCGGAACCGAAACTGATCAGCAAGTGGCGCACCCATGGTCGGGGCGTGCATCGCTACGATTTCGACGGCCGCTACGCCTATATCTCGCCCACCGCCGAGGGCTATGTCGGCAATATTGCGATGATCCTCGATCTGAAGGACCCGGCGAAGCCGCAGGAAGTGAGCCGCTGGTGGATCCCCGGTCAATGGAAGGCCGGCGGTGAGGAATATCCCTGGGACAATTGGACGCCGCCGCGCTGCCATCATCCGCTGCGGCTGGGCGACCGGCTCTATGTCAGCTACTGGCATCACGGCTTCTTCATCCTCGACATCTCCGACATGTCGAAGCCGAAGGCGATCTCCGGCGGCAACACCTCGCCGGCCTTCCCGCACCCGACCCACACCTGCCTGGTCATCCCGGAGTTGCTGAAGGGCCGGCGCATCATGGTGGTGGCGGATGAGGACGTGGCGAAGCTCTGGCCGGCGGCGCCGTCCTTCACCTGGATCTACGACATCACCAACGAGAATTGCCCCATTCCGATCGCCACTTGGCAAGTGGAGGGGCTGGACAAGGACGGATCGCCCCAGCCGCAGATGATGGGCTGCCATCAACCCTCCGAGCGCTTCAAAGGGACGGTCATCCCCTTCGCCTGGTTCGCCCAGGGCCTGCGCATCCTCGATATCGCCGATCCGTTCGCGCCGAAGGAGGTGGCTTTCTACGAACCCGATGCGCCCGAGGGCTTCGAGATCTCGTCCTCCAATGACGTCACCATCGACGATCGTGGGATCTGCTATCTGATCGACCGCCAGCGCGGCGTCGATATCATCGAGACATCGGTGCTTTAGGGGATTGGGAAGCATGGGCCAGGACATCACACCCATCGGCAAGAAGAACCCGAACCTGCCTTTTCATCCGGCGGTGCGGGCCGGGGACTTCATCTTCGTTTCCGGCCAGGTCGCCAAGGATGAGAACGGGAATATGTGCGTCGGCAATATCGAGGAAGAAACACGCTGGACCATCGAATCCATAAAACGCATCCTGGCGCTGGACGGCGCCGATCTGAGCGACATCGTCAAAGTGACCGTCTATCTCGAAGACGCCCGCAATTTCGGCCGCTACAATGGCGTCTTCAAGGAATACTTCCCTGAGGGCCGCGTTTCGCGCACCACGGTGGAAGCGCGGGCGGTGATCGAGTGCAAGATCGAGATGGACGCAGTGGTCTATAAGCCGAAACGCTGAGGGCCGCTCGGAGATAACGGCGCCGCCGCGGCTGCGCCACGACAGGGAGAAAGAGAATGCTGAGGGTCCTGGGGCGCGCCACATCCGGCAATGTGCAAAAAGTGATCTTTCTGCTTGAGGAATTGGGTGCCGCCTACCGGCGCGAGGATTATGGCCGTCAGTTCAACAACACCATGGATGCCGGCTATCTCAGCCTCAATCCGAACGGCAAGGTGCCGACCTTGATCGACGGGGATACGGTCATCTGGGAATCCAACACGATCCTGCGCTATCTCGCCGCCAAGAACAACGAAGCCAGGCTCTATCCCGGGGATCCCGCGGCGCGCAGCCAGGTCGATCGCTGGATGGATTGGCAATTGGGCGCGCTCAACACGCCCTATGTCGCCGTCTTCAAGGAAGCAAAGAAGCCGGCCGGCGAACGCGCGGCGAGCTGGGATGCGGACGCCAAGGAAGTGGCGACGCAGCTCACCATCCTGGAGAAAGGCACGACGGGGCGGCCCTATCTCGCCGGCGACACTCTGACGCTGGCCGATATCTGCCTGACGCCGATCATCCATCGCTGCCTGGAATTCCCGATCGAATTGCCGGCGCTTCCGGGCATTCGGGCCTGGCGCGAGAAGATGGCCAGCCGGCCCGCGTTTAAGCGGGCGACCGCTTGAGCCGCCGGCCGTAACGCGCGATTGAAAAGATCCGAAGAGGAGCAGATGACCAAGGCAGCCGTGATCGGCTTGGGCACGATGGGTCCGGGAATCGCCGCGACCCTGGCGCGCGCCGGAATGGCGGTGGCGGCCTTCGACGCCAATGTCGATCAGCGCACCAAGGCGCCCCAGGGTTTCGACATTGCCCGCAATGTGCTGAATGCGCTGGGCACTCCGGAAAAGCCGGGCGGCTCGCTGCGCGTGGCCGAGACGCTGGAAGATTGCGTCGCCGGCTGCGACCTCGTCATCGAGAACGTCTCGGAGAAGCTGGAAACCAAAATCGCCGTGTTCCGCGCCATCGAGGCCGTGGTTTCGAAGGAATGCGTGATCGCTTCCGACACTTCGGGGATCCCGATCACCAGGATCCAGGAAGGCGTCGAGACGCCGGAGCGGGTGATCGGCATGCATTGGTCGAACCCGCCGCATATCATCCCGATGATCGAGGTGATCGCCGGCGCCAAGACCGCGCCGAAGATCGTCGATGGAATGACGGCCCTCATCAGGTCCATCGGATTGCTGCCGGTCGTCGTCAAGAAGGACGTGCCGGGCTTCGTCGAGAACCGCGTGCTCTATTCGGTGATGCGGGAATGCGTCGATCTGGTGGAGCAGGGCGTGATCGACCCCAAGGATCTCGACACCTGCGTCTCCTGGGGGATCGGCTACAAGCTGGCGGTGGTCGGCCCCATGGCGCTGCTCGACATGGCCGGGCTCGACATCTACCAGGCGGTCGGCAGCTATCTCAACAAGGAGCTATGCGATCGCGCGGACGTGGCCGGCTATGTGACCGAACGGACCGCGAAAGGCAGGCTCGGCATGAAGACCGGCGGCGGCATCTTCGACTATACGCCGGAGCGGATCGCGGAACTGCGCGATTGGCGTGCGCGGAAACTGGTCGCGGTCCGCAAGACATTGCAGTCGGAATGAAGGTGCGTAAAGAGACGATTACCGTACAAACAAAAC
>DASYDA010000268.1:0-5063 GCA_036499865.1 Dongiaceae bacterium
GCGGTCAGGGTCTTCTCGACGCCGTCCTTGAAGGCGGTGTTCGAGGCGGCGGTGAATTGGTCGACCGTGGACTTCACGGCTTCAGCGGCGGCGGCCATGGGGATCTCCGGGGTTCGAATCGGAATGGGGGTCGGAAGAGGCCCTGGGGAGGACCTCGGGAAAGCAACGGCGTTCTCTCATGTTGCAGTGCAGCAGTCAACGTCTTTTTGTGCAGTGCACAATGGCGTGATCTGCGAGGGAAACGCCGGGGCCGAGCCCCTTCGCGGCGCACCGCGACAAAAGCGCTCATTCAACTCCTGTTTACTCTAATTTCAGGTTCGGGCTGTCATGGTACGAACATCTCAGAGCGGTCATGTAGCCGTTCGCAAACCTTTGATTCGACGGACGAAGCATGATCGCCACGCGCGCCCGCCGCCTGTTCCTAGCGTTAGGTCTGGCCGCAGCTACCGCCCTTCCCGTCGTCGCCACCCCGGCGAGCGCCCAGATCCCCTATTTCCAGAATCTGCTGGCGGCGTCGCAGACCAAGTACGCGGCCATCGTCGTCGACGCGAAGTCCGGCGAGATCCTCTACGCCAAGCACGCCGACAGTCCGCGCTATCCCGCGTCGATCACCAAGATCATGACGCTCTACCTGACCTTCGAGGAGCTTGCCTCGGGCAAGCTGCACCTGGACGACCGGGTGATGGTGTCGCCGCACGCCGCGGCCCAGGCCCCGACCAAGCTGGGCGTCCGCGCCGGCGACTCGATCAGCGTCGAGGAAGCCATGGACGGCATGGCCACCCGTTCGGCCAACGATGCGGCTGTAGCCATGGCCGAGAAGATCGGCGGCACCGAGAGCCGCTTCGCCGCCCTGATGACTTTGCGCGCCCAGGAGCTGGGCATGCAGAACACCCATTTCGTCAACGCCTCGGGCCTGCCGGATCCCAACCACCTGATGACGGCGCAGGACCTCTATTTCCTCGCCAAGCATCTGATGGAGGATTTCCCGGAGTATTATCATTACTTCAGCGAGAAAGAGTTCACCTTCAACGGCATCAAGCAGGGCAACCGCAATCCCTTGCTCTATCGCCCCGGCACGGGGGTCGATGGCCTGAAGACCGGCCACACGGAAGAGGCCGGGTTCGGTTTGACCGCCTCGGCGATCCGCGACGGGCGCCGGGTCTTCCTCATCGTGCACGGCCTTAACAGCATGCAGGAGCGCGCCGACGAGCCAGGCCAGTTGCTGGAATGGGCCTTTCGTTCGTTCGGCGATTACACCATCGCCAAGAAAGGCACTATCCTCGCCCAGGCCGATGTCTGGATGGGCCAGGAGAAGACCGTGCCGCTCACCGTGCCGAAGGACCTGCTGGTCACGTTGCCGGTCTCCGATCGCGACAAGGTCGTCGCCAAGGCGATCTATGACGGCCCGATCGCGGCGCCCATCGCCGCCGGCCAGCCGGTGGGAGAGCTGATCATGACCGTTCCCGGCATGCCGGATTTCCATGCGCCGCTGATCGCCGCAGCCGACGTGCCACAGCTCGGCTTCGGCGGCCGGGTGATCGCGGCGACGCAGCACCTGATCTTCGGCTCCAACTGAGCGCGTGATGGCAGCGACCGGCATCACCCGGTTCATCACATTCGAAGGCGGCGAGGGGAACGGCAAATCCACGCAGGCCAGGCGGCTGGTCGACGCCTTGCGCGCGGCGGGCGAGACCGCGGTCGCCACCCGCGAGCCCGGCGGCGCGCCGGGTGCGGAGGAGATCCGCAAGTTGCTGGTAGAAGGCGAGCCCGGCCGATGGGCGCCGGAAGCCGAATCCCTGCTGCATTTCGCCGCCCGCGCCGAGCATCTGGAGAAGGTCGTGCGCCCGGCGCTCGCCGCCGGCCAATGGGTGGTCAGCGACCGCTTCGCGGATTCCACCCTGGCTTATCAGGGCTATGGACAGGGCGCCGACCTCGCCTGGCTGAAGCAGCTTCGTGCCGGCGTGGTGCGCGAAACGGAGCCGGGCCTCACTCTCGTCTTCGACCTGCCGGTGGAGAAGGGGCTGGCCCGCGCCGCCACGCAGCAGCGTTACGAGCGCATGGGGCGCGCCTTCCATGAAAGGCTGCGCCAGGGTTTCCTTGCCATCGCGCAAGCCGAGCCCCAGCGCTGTGTCGTGATCGATGCGGATCGCAGCCTTGAGCAGGTTTCCGCGGATGTGCGCGCCGCGGTGGCGGCCCAGTTCGGGTTGAAACTCTGATGGCGCGCAAGCCCGCCGCCGATTCCAGCGAAGCGCGGGTTTCCTACGCGCCGGCCGCCGCCTCGGCCACGCGTTTGCTCGGCCATGAGGCGGCGGAGCGCACGTTCCTGGCGGCGCTCGCCGCCGGCCGCATGCCGCATGCCTGGCTGATCGTCGGTCCGAAAGGCGTCGGCAAGGCGACCTTGGCCTTCCGCATGGCCCGCACCCTGCTGGCGACACCCGCCGAAGCGCCAGCGGAGCCCGCCGGCCTGTTCGGCGAAGCGCCGGCACCGGCAGCGCCGCAAACGCTCGACATGGACCCGGCGCATCCGGTGTTCCGGCGGGTCGCGGAGCTGGCGCATTCCGATCTGCGCGTGTTGCGCCGTTCGCCCAACGACAAGGGCAAGCTCAGGAGCGAGATCGTCATCGACGATGTCCGCGCGGCCATCGAGTTCTTGCGGCTGACGCCGGCGGAAGGCGCCTGGCGCGTCCTCATTGTGGATGCCGCCGACGAGCTCAACCGCAACGCCGCCAACGCCTTGCTGAAAATCCTCGAAGAGCCGCGCCCCCGCACGGTGCTGCTCCTGGTCAGCCATGCGCCCGGCCGGCTGCTGCCCACCATCCGCTCGCGCTGCCGTCGCCTGGTCCTGGCGCCGTTGCCGGAGCCTGTGCTGGTCGCTGAACTGGCGCGGCATGCGCCCGATCTCTCGGATGCCGACCGGCATCTGATCGCCGCCCTGGCCGCCGGCAGCCTGGGGCAGGCCCTGAACCTCATCGAAGCCGATGCCTTGTCGCTGTTTCGCGAGATCACCCGGCTGCTCGGCCAATGGCCGAGATCCGATACCGCGGCGCTCCATAAGTTCGCCGAGAAGGTGAGCGGGCGGGGGAGCGAGCGTGATTTCGGAATGGCGACGGAATTGTTGCAAGGGCTGGGGGCCCGCTTCCTGCGCTATGCTGCGACCGGAAAGGCCGCCGGGGAGATTTATCCCGGAGAGGCCGAATTGTGCCGGAACTGGCTCCAGGCCGCTGGACTTGATCGCTGGCTGGAGCTGTGGGAGAAAGTGGAACGGCTGTTTGCCCGGGTGGCCAGCGTCAATCTCGACCGCCGCCAGGCATGGCTGACCGCCTGGCTTGCTTTGCAGACGGCGGAGACAGGCGGCCTCGACGAAGCGCCATCGTTTCCCTGACAATTTGAATTCGCATTTGAACGAGTAGATCTGAGATTAGGAATCGCATGCCCGGTAAGACCTATTACGTCACCACGCCGATCTATTATGTGAACGATTCACCGCATATCGGGCATGCTTACACCTCGCTCGCCTGCGATATGCTGGCGCGCTATATGCGTCTTGACGGCTACAAGGTGCATTTCCTCACCGGTACCGACGAGCACGGCCAGAAGGTCGAGAAATCGGCCAAGGCGGCGGGGAAGGATCCGCAGGCCTTCACCGACGAGGTCTCGCAGCGTTTCCGCAATCTCGCGAAAGCGATGAACTTCAGCAATGACGATTTCATCCGCACGACGGAGCACCGACATATCGAATCCTGCCAGGAACTGTGGCGGCGTCTGAAGGAGCGGGGACAGATCTATCTCGGCAGCTATTCCGGCTGGTACGCGGTGCGCGACGAGGCCTATTACCAGGAAGACGAGCTCGAGACCCGCCCCGACGGCAAGAAAATCGCCAAGGCTTCCGGCGCCGAAGTGGAGTGGGTGGAAGAGCCCAGCTATTTCTTCCAGCTCTCGGAATGGCAGCAGCCGCTGCTCGATCACTATGCGCGGAATCCCGATTTCATCGGTCCGGATTCCCGGCGCAACGAGGTGATCAGCTTCGTGAAGCAGGGGTTGAAGGATCTTTCGATCTCGCGCACCACCTTCAAATGGGGTGTGCCGGTGCCCGGCGATTCCGACCACATCATGTATGTCTGGCTGGATGCGCTGACCAACTACATCACCGCGGTCGGCTTCCCCAACACCGACGACGAGAAATACATCGAATTCTGGCCCGCCGACCTGCACATGGTCGGCAAGGACATCCTGCGCTTCCACGCGGTCTATTGGCCGGCCTTCCTGATGGCGGCCGGCCTGGAGCCGCCGAAGCGCGTCTTCGCCCATGGCTGGTGGACCAACGAGGGCCAGAAGATCTCGAAATCGCTCGGCAACGTCATCGATCCCCTGTCACTGATCGATAGTTATGGCCTCGATCAGGTTCGATATTTCCTGCTGCGCGAAGTGCCCTTCGGCAATGACGGCGACTTCTCGCATCGCGCCATGGTGCATCGCATGAACGGCGACCTTGCCAACGATCTCGGCAATCTCGCCCAGCGCGTGCTTTCGATGGTCCACAAGAACTGCGATGCCAAGGTGCCGCATCACGGCGCCTTGACCGAGGCGGATCAGAAGCTCCTCGGCGCCGCGCATGGCCTCCTGGAGGCGACCCGGCCGCTGATGAAGGCGCAGCTTTTTCACAAGGCGCTGGAGGCGATCTGGCAGGTGATCGGCGACGGCAATCGCTATGTGGACGAGCAGGCGCCCTGGGCTCTCCGCAAGACCGATCCCGACCGCATGAACACGGTGCTCTACGTGTTGGCGGAAACCATCCGTCATCTGGCGCTGATCGTGCAGCCGGTGATGCCGAGTTCGGCAGGCCGGATCCTCGATCAGCTCGCTGTGGATGCCGGCGATCGCAGCTTCGCGGCCTTCGGTCCGGAACATGCACTGGAAGCCGGCATCGATCTGCCGAAGCCGGAAGGCGTCTTTCCGCGCTTCGTGGAAGAGCCCGCTGCATGACCGACACCACGGCGCGGCTTGTCGACAGCCACTGCCATCTCGATTTTCCGGATTTCACCGGCCAAGTGCCGGAAGTGCTG